>CAZDPZ010000077.1:0-2817 GCA_964507635.1 uncultured Clostridium sp. | reverse complement strand
AATGACATAATATTTTCATTATAAGAATCTGTATACTGCATAGCAATATCTACTTCTATATTATTTTTTTCTCCACTAAAGTTTATTACTTTGTGTAATGGACTCTTTCCCTCATTAATATATTCAACAAAAGAAACTAATCCATTTTCATATATATATGTATTTTTCTTATTATCTTCTTCATCTATAACTTCCATAGTTAATCCGTTAATAAGAAAAGCACTTTCTTGCATTCTTTCACATATAGTTGTGTAACTAAATCTAGTATTTCCGAATATCTCTTCATCAGGCATAAATTCAACAATAGTACCTGTCTTTTTAGTTGTTCCTAATGTTTTCAAAGGCTTATCAACTTTACCACCATTTTTAAATGATATTTCGCTTATTTTATTATCTCTATATATTGTTACTTTCATCCATTTAGATAAAGCATTTACAACTGAAGAACCTACTCCATGAAGTCCTCCTGATACTTTATAACCATCACTTTCAAATTTACCTCCAGCATGAAGTATAGTATATATAACTTCAGGAGTGGACTTACCACTTGAATGCATACCAGTAGGAACTCCTCTTCCTTCATCCTCTACTCTAACACTTCCATCCTTCGTTAATGTGACTGTTATCTTCTTACCATAACCATTAATAGCTTCATCTATAGCATTGTCAACAATTTCCCATACTAAATGATGCATACCTTTTTTATCAGTAGAACCTATATACATACCAGGTCTTTTTCTTACTGCTTCAAGACCTTCTAAAACTTTTATTGATTTTTCATTATATTCCGTCATAACATACTCCATATATAATTATACAAAAATAAACAAAAAGTGTAAATAATCACTTTACACTTTATAAGTCAATATATTCTACTTTATCTTCTTTTTCTAACTCAGAAGTAAACTTGCTCTTCCCTTTTTCTTCCTTTTTCTCTTCTACAGGTGCTGGTGGAGCAACAACATCAATTGGTTTTAATAGATTATCTTCCATGACTTCTTCATTATTAAGTTTATCTATATCTATCAAATCAATTTTAGCTGCTTTATAAGGTGATACTTTTTCCATCATAGATATATCACTTTTAAAAACTGAATCAACTTTAGGTTCTTCAACAATTACATTATTTTGTTCTTTTATTTCTTCAGTAGTCATTAAATTAATACTATCACCTTTAGCATTATCTAAAGCTTTAAAATACTCTTCATCCGTTACCTTATATTGTTTATCACTAAAAGCTAATAAAGGATAAAAACAAATAGGAAAGAAAACTAAACCAATTTTATATCCAATTGACACGTTAAAAACAGTTCCAAGTTTCCAAAACATAATAGATAATATAATCAAATTAATTACCGGAATAAATAGAAGTATACCAAAAAAAGTAGACATATCTATAATATCTAGTAAAACAAATAAATTTATTATAGGATAATATGATTGATTAGTTTTTTTATTTGCTTTCTTTAATATATTACTTCCACCAATCATCAGAATAATAGATCTTGTTAAAGTCATTGCTAAAACAATTAAACATGCATTAACTATAATATTTATTGTTGATTGTGTCATTTTATCTCCTTACTATGTATAATATAATAATACTATAAGTTGTTGTTTTTTGCAATAATAACGAATTTTTATATTATATTTTTACCTAAAATTGATAAAAGGTGTTGCAAAAATACAAAATATATTATAAAATAATGAAGTCATGTGAAAAGCATGATATAATTGGGCTTGTAGCTCAGCTGGTTAGAGTGTTCGTCTGATAAGCGAAAGGTCGATGGTTCAAGTCCATCCAGGCCCACCATTTATTTATGGCCCGTTGGTGAAACGGTCAACACACACGCCTTTCACGCGTGCATTTATGGGTTCAAATCCCGTACGGGTCACCATTATGATTATGACTTAAGTCTCACGCTTAAGTTTTTTATTACCCATAAATTCATGCTTAAGCTTTTTATTACTCATTTTACTCTATCTCTTAGAAGTAAAATTTGCTTTATTTAATATTTCGTAGTATAATATCACTACTAAAAAAGAGGGGGGAAAAGAATGCAAGAAATAAAAAGAGACAAAATTAAAACATATGAAGAAGTTACTGGAAAATTATTTATTGAAAATGTTACAAAATCTGACACTGGTGGGTTAACAGTTTTTACATCAAATTCTAAACCTATTAGATTAGCTCCTAATCAATCAGCATGGACACTTGTTCATAATCAATTAAAAGATCAAAATGCTTATCAAAAGGAGTATTTACTTGATTATCTTAGAAAAGAGCAAAAAAGAAATTTAGCTCTCGGCTCTACAACTGGACTTATTGGATTAGGAGCACTTGCAACTCAAGTAAGTGGACTTTTTAAACCAACTCCTACAGGATACATTATATCAATTTCTTCTTTAATAACTAGTTATATTATATTTCATCATGAAATGATTTTAGGAACAAAACAAGATATTGATGAAATAAGAAAATATGATTTATTCTTTAATAAGGAAAATGAATTAAATCATTATGTAAGAACAAATCCAGCTAGTATTGAAGGGTTATCAAACAAAACACAAGAAAATTTAACTAATAGATATAATAAACAACCAATATCATTTCTTAATATGGATGATTTATCCTATAAAGAATTATGTACTATAAGAGATAATATTAAACAAATACAAAGAAGTGAAGAAGTAAGTAAACAATTAAGAAAAAAATAAAAGAGTTTTAAACTGAAGTGATAAAGTAAAAGTAGACACAAATAAAAAAAGTGTTTACTTTTATTTTTGTTATAATTAAATAAGGAGATGATTTAAATG
>CAZDPZ010000076.1:0-2830 GCA_964507635.1 uncultured Clostridium sp. | reverse complement strand
ATGATTATTGGAATAAATAATAGAGATAATGATTTAGATGTTAATCCATGTAAAAATAAAGAATTTTCTAATACACGTTCAAAGAGTAGTGATGAAGCAATAGTATTAACTAAACCAATTAAGTTTTCTTTAGAAGAAGCATTAGAATTTATTGAAGAAGATGAATTAGTTGAAGTAACACCTGATGCGATAAGATTAAGAAAGAAAATACTAGATTCAAAAGAAAGATTCAGAAGTAATAGATAATCTGAATTTTTTTATTAAATAATAGTCAAATAAATAAAAAAATGCTATAATCTTTTTATGAAAGGAAGAGGAAATATGAGTTTAATTAAAGAAACTGAAAATTATATTAAAAATGTTATTATTAATTGTGGATATGAAATAGATAATGTTTCATTGGAGTCTTCTTCCAGACGTGACTTAGGAGAATTCCAAGTTAATGTATCTATGGCACTTGCTAAGAAGTATTCTGAAAATCCTAGGGTAATAGCACAAAAGATAATTGATAAGTTTGATAATAGATTTGAGAGTGTTAATATAGCAGGACCAGGATTTATAAATATAAGTTTATCAAATGAGTATCTTTTAAAGAGTATTAATAGCTCTATAAACGATTTTAATAATTTAATTGATTCACAGGAAGAAAAAACTATAATTGTTGATTACGGGGGTGCAAATGCAGCTAAAGCTTTACATGTAGGACATATGAGAACTGCTAATATAGGAGAAGCTTTAAAAAGATTAGCAAGAGTTCTTGGTAATAATACTATAGGAGATGTTCATTTAGGAGATTTAGGAAGACAATCTGGAATGGTTATTTCAGAAATAAAGAAAAGAAAACCTAATTTGGAATTCTTTAATCCAGATCATAAAGGGAATTATCCTAAATTAGAAATTACTCCAGAAGAGTTAGCAGATTATTATCCATCAGCATCAAAAGATGCATCAAATAATCCAGATAGAATGGAAGAAGTACGTTTAATAACTTCTTATGTTGATGAAGGAAAAGAACCATATATTTCTATGTGGAAAGATATAGTAGAAGTATCTATTAAAGAAATTAAAAAAGCATATGATTATCTTAATTGTAATTTTGAATTATGGGAAGGTGAACTTAGTTCTTTAGAATATATTAAACCAACATTAGAAATATTAAAACCTTATATGTATGAATCCGAAGGTGCTCAAGTAATTAATGTTAAAAAAGATGATGATAAAACTGAAATACCACCATTAATCGTTATAAAGAATGATGGAGCATCTATTTATGCTACAAGGGATTTAGCAACTATTTATTCAAGAGTAAAGCATTATAATCCTGATGAAATATGGTATGTAGTTGATGTAAGACAATCTTTATATTTTGAACAAGTATTTAGAGCATCATATAAATCATCTTTAGTAAGAAGTGATGTTATACTTGCTCATTATTGGAATGGCACTATGAATGGTAAAGATGGAAAACCTTATAAAACTAGAGATGGTGGAGTACTTCCATTAAATGATTTCTTAGGTCAAGTAAAAGAAGAACTTAAGAAAAAAATGAGTAAAATTACTGATGAAAAAGAAAGAGAAAAAGTACTAGATACTCTTACAGTTGCTTGTGTAAAATATGCTGATTTATTACCATATAGAACAACTGATTACATATTTGATATTGACAAGTTCTGTTCTTTTGAAGGAAAAACAGGACCATATATTTTATATACAATGGTTAGAATTAAATCTATTTTAAATAAAGTTAATGTTAATTCTTCATCTATCAATAATATATATTCTGAATTAGAAAAAGATATTTATATTAAATTAATAGAGACTTCTAAAGTATTAAATAAATCTTATAATGAAAAAACAGTTAGTTATATATGTGAATATTTATTTGAATTATGTAGTTTATTTAATAAATTTTATGGAGAATGTAATATTATTAACGAGAAAGATATAAATAAAAAAGAATCTTATATTGGACTTTTAAATATTCTTTGTAATACTTGTTATAATTTATTAGATATATTAGCTATAAAGGTTCCAGAAAGGATGTAAGTATGAATAGAAAAGATATTAAATTAAAAGCTAAAAAGTTAATTGTTGGTAATAAGTGGAATATATTTAAGCCTTGTGTATTAGTATGGCTTGTTGAAATTGCTGTTTTATTTACTTTACGTATGATTATCTCAAGTTTTGGAGTAGATAGTAATGAAATAATTGGTGCTTTTTCTTCATGCGTAACAATCTTTATATATCCAGCTTCTATAGGAATTACTTATTATTTATTAAGTTTTGTTAGAGGAAATAAAGTTGATGCAGTAGAGTCATTAAAAAAGTATTATAAATACTTTGGACCAATTATTATGACTTTTATATTAGTAGGTATATTTACTACTTTATGGACCTTGCTTTTAATAGTACCAGGGATTATTGCTGCTATAAGTTATTCTATGGTTCCTTATATTTTAGCAGATGAAGTAAATGAAAAAACAGATGTAATGTACGCTATTAAAAAAAGTAAAAATATGATGATTGGATATAAATGGGACTATTTTGTATTCTTACTAAGTTTTATAGGATGGATATTATTAAGTGTTTTAACATTAGGAATATTATATATATGGTTACTTCCTTATATGCAAGTAGCAAATACATTATATTATGAAGAATTAAAAAATAAACAATTAAAGAATATAAAAAATTAATATGAGTGAGTATATTATTGAAATATACTCATTATTTTGATATACTTTACAATAGTAAGAGAGGTAACTTATGAAAGAAAAAAATAAATCAGTATTGTTATTAGTAATTGGAATAAGTACGTTCTTAATAGCTA
>CAZDPZ010000075.1:0-2959 GCA_964507635.1 uncultured Clostridium sp. | reverse complement strand
ACTTAAACATAAAAATGTAGATACAGGTATGGGAGTTGAAAGAACTTTAGTAGTATATAATCATTTATCATCTGTATATGATATTGAAATATTTGTATTATTAAGAAATGAATTAGAAAAATTAAGTAATAAAAAGTATGAAGATAATTTAAAATCATTTAGAGTAATTTTAGATCATTTAAGAACAAGTGTATTTATTCTAGGAGATAATCATCATTTAACTCCATCTAATGTAGGACAAGGATATGTTTTAAGAAGATTAATAAGAAGAATGATAAGATACATTAATACTTTAGAACTTGATTCAAATATATTATCTTCACTATGTAATATAATAATTGATTATTATAAAGATGAATATAAAGAACTTTCCCATAATAAAGAGTTTATTATTGAGGAGTTGAATAATGAATCAAAAAGATTTAATAAAACTTTAGAAAGTGGATGTAGAGTATTTAATAAAGTAGTATCTCATTTAGAAGGAAATACTATTGATGGAGTGAATGCTTTTAAGTTGTTTGATACATTTGGATTTCCCATTGAATTCACAATTGAACTTGCTAATGAAAAGGGATTAAATGTTGATATAGAAGGATTTAATAAAAGGTTTAAAGAGCATCAAGAATTATCAAGAACTGCTTCCGCTGGTGAATTTAAAGGAGGACTTGCTGATACTGGACAAATGAGTACAAAGTATCATACATTAGCTCATTTAACACTTTCAGCTCTTCAAGAAGTATATGGTAAAAATGTTTATCAAAAAGGTTGCAATATTACACCAGAGAGATTAAGATTAGATTTTCCATTAGACCATAAAATGACTATAGAAGAAATAAAGTTAGTAGAAGATATTGTGAATAAACATATAGATGAAAAAATTCCAGTTATAAAAGAAGAAATGTCAAAAAATGATGCTTTAAATAGTGGAGCAGAAGGAACATTTTTAGATAAATATGGGGATAAAGTATTTGTTTATACTATTGGTAATGTTTCAAAAGAAATATGTGGAGGACCTCATGTTAAAAATACAAATGAACTTACACATATGAAAATTATAAAAGAAGAATCTTCTTCCGCAGGTGTAAGAAGAATTAAAGCAGTAATGGAATAAATATGAATATATATAATTATACATTAAAAGAATTAGAAGATTATTTAGTAAGTAAAGATTTTAAAAAATACAATGCTACTCAAATAATAGAATGGATTTATGAACATAACATTCATGATTTTAATAAAATGACTAATCTTAGTAAAAGATTAATAGAACTATTAAATTATGAGTTTACTTTTAAATACTTAAAAATAATAAAGATAGAAAAAAGTACTTTAGCTAATAAATATTTAATTGAATTAGAAGATTCAAATACAGTAGAATGTGTACTTATGAAACATGACTATGGGTATTCATTATGTATATCTAGTCAAATAGGATGTAATATGGGATGCTCTTTTTGTGAAAGTGGAAGACTTAAAAAAATAAGAAATCTAGATTTAAGTGAATTATTAGGACAAGTTTTATGTGTTAGTGAAAAAGAAAATATTAGAATAGATAGTATTGTTATAATGGGAATAGGAGAGCCTTTTGATAATTATGATAATATTATTAGGTTTTTAAGTGTTGCTATAAATAATAAAATGCTTAATATTGGTCAAAGACATATTACTATTAGTACATGTGGATTAGTTCCTAAAATATATGAATTTGCAGATCTTGAAACAGGTGTAAACTTGGCAATTAGTTTACATGCTCCGAATAATGAAATAAGAAACAAAATAATGAAGATAAATAAAGTATATGATATAAAAAGTATTATGGATTCACTTGATTATTATATTTCAAAAACGAATAGAAGAGTTACTATAGAATATATTATGTTAGATGGAATAAATGATAATGTAGAATGTGCATTACAATTAAGTAAATTATTGATGGGAAAACTAGTATATGTAAATATTATTCCATATAATGAGACATCTAATTTTACAATGAAAAGAAGTAATGACTTTAAAATAAAGAAGTTTTATGATATACTTAAATCGAATAATATTAATGTAACAATAAGAAAAGAAATGGGTGGCAATTTATCTGCTGCTTGTGGACAACTAAGAGCAAATGAAAAGGGAAGTGAAATATGATATCATATTATCAAACCGACCCAGGAAAAGTAAGAAGTCATAATGAAGATGCTGTAAGTATAGTTAAAAACTTAAGTGGTGAATACATAATGATTGTTGCTGATGGAATGGGTGGTCATAAAGCTGGAGAAGTAGCTAGTAGTTTAGCAGTAAATGAACTAGGTAAAAGATTTAGTGAACTTTCTAGTATAGGTTCTAAAGAAGAAGCTGTATTATGGTTAAGAGAAATAATTGAAGAAATAAATGTTAAAATACTTAAATATGCTGAAGAACATGTAGATGCGAATGGACTTGGCACTACATGTGTTTGTGCTATAATAACTGATGAATTTTTACTATTTGGAAATGTTGGAGATTCAAGAGGATACGTACAATTTAAAAAAGGAAAATTATATAAAGTAACAAACGATCATACATTAGTTAATGCTTTAATTGAAACTGGAGAACTTAATGAAAGTGAAGCAGAAAATCATCCACAAAAGAATGTATTAATGAAAGCACTTGGAGCAGCAGAGACTATAGAAATGGATATATTTGATGTAGAAAGAGACGTTGAAGGAATATTCTTATGTAGTGATGGACTTACTAATATGTTAAGTGTAGAACAAATAGAAAAAGTATTAATTGATGAAGAATTAGATATAGAAGAAAAAGTGGGAAAATTGATAATGAAAGCTAATATGCGTGGGGGAACTGATAATATAACAATAGCTTATATGAGATTGAGTGGTGAATAAGTGTGATAGTAAAGGGTTCTAAAATTAATGATAGGTATCAAATAATAAGAACATTAGGTGAAGGTGGAATGGCTAATGTTTAT
>CAZDPZ010000074.1:0-3193 GCA_964507635.1 uncultured Clostridium sp. | reverse complement strand
ATAGCAAGAGCTATAGTAAATGATCCTAAAGTTTTAATATGTGATGAACCAACTGGAAACTTAGATCCTGATACTTCTATGGAAATTATGAAAGTAATAGAACAAATTAATGTTGAATTAGGTACTACTATAATTATGGCTACTCATGATAAAGAAATAGTTAATAAAATGAAAAAAAGAGTAGTAGTTATAGAAAAAGGTATGATAGTTAAAGATTCTGAGAAAGGAAGATATAGAAGTGAAGGCATTTAGAATATTAAGAAATAGTATTAGTGAATCATTTAAAGGTGTATTTAGAAACTTTTCTTTATCTATGGCAAGTATTTCGTGTATAACAATTACTTTAATATTAGTTGGTTTTAGTATACTTTTATCATATAATGTTAATTCATTTACTAAAGATATAGAAAGTGATTTAACAATAGTAGTATTTATAAATAAAGAAACTACTCAAGAACAAGTTGATGAAGTAGGAGTTAGAATAAATTCTTTATCAAATATATTAAGTGTAACTTTTGAATCAAAAGAAGAAGTAAGAAAGTCTATGCAAAATGAATCAGAAGTATTTGATAGTATAATGTCTCAATATACAGCTGAAACTAATCCATTACAAGATACATATTTAGTTAAAGTAAAAGATATTAATTATATTGGAGATACTGCTACTTCCATTAAAGGAATTAATAATGTTTCATTGGTTAAATATGGAGAAGGTTCCGTAGAAGAATTAGTTAAAATATTTGATATAGTTAAGAAAATTACTTATATAGTAGTTGGTGCTTTAATTATAGTTACTGCATTCTTAATATCAAATACTATTAAAATTACTATTCAATCTAGAAAAAAAGAAATAGAAATAATGAGATTAGTAGGAGCAAGCAATACATATATAAGACAACCTTTCTTATTTGAAGGAATAATACTAGGATTCTTAGGAAGTATAATTCCAGTATTTGTTATTTGTTATGGATACGTATACTTATATGAAAAACTAGGTGGACAATTATTTACACCTATTATAAAATTAGTAGTTCCATCTAAAATAGTATATACAATTATGTTAATCATTATAGGAGTAGGTGTGGTAGTAGGAGCTTATGGAAGTTTTAGAGCTTCTAGAAAGTATTTAAAAATATGATAAAAAAGATAAGTAAACTTATTATAATATTTTTATGTTTCTTTGCATTTAGTGTGACTTCTTATGCTGAAAGTGAATCATTAAAAAGCATTAAAGATCAACTAGCTAGTGATAAAGCTAATAAAGCATCTTTAGTAGCTAAACAAAAACAAGTACAAGCAAAAATTAAAAAATTGGAAAGTAAAATAACAGAACTTAATAAAGTAATAGAACAAAGTAATGTAGAAATAGAAGAAGCTAAACAAAAAATAGTTGAACTTAATCAAGAAATAATTGAAAAAAATAAAGAAATTGATTCACTTCTTTCATTTCTACAAATTAGTGATGGAGAAAATGTATATTTAGAATATATATTTGAAGCAAAAGATTTTACTGATTTTATATATAGAAGTGCTATAGTTGAACAATTAACAGATTATAATGATAAATTGATAGATCAAATGTATGAATTAATTGAAGAAAATAAACAACTTCAAGTAGATTTAAAAAAGAAAATAGAAGATTCTGAAGATGATATAGATGATTTAAGTAAACTATTAAAAGAATCTAATTTAACTATAGATGATTTATCAGAAGATCAACAAGATATAGAAGCTGATATTAAAGCAAGGCAATACGAAGTAGAATTGTATGAAAAACTATATAAAGAAAATAATTGTGCTGATACAGATAGTATATATTATTGTGTAGGTGTTCCATATGCTAATGGGTTCACTAGACCATTAAATAAAGCTAGCGTAACGAGTAATTTTGGACTTAGATATCATCCTACACTACATTATTATAGAATGCATAATGGAATTGATTTAGGTGTTTCTACTAATACTAATGTTTATGCTTCAGCAGCAGGTTTAGTTTATAAAATAACAGTAAGAAGTTCTTGTGGTGGAAATATGGTATGGATTAAACATAAAATAAATGGTAAAGAATATAGAACAGTTTATCAACATTTGCATTCAGTTTCAGTTAAAGTTGGAGATGTTGTTACTATTAATACAGTAGTAGGTAAATCTGGAGGAGGAGAAAGTTATGATAATTGTTCTACAGGACCTCACTTACATTTTGGTATACTTACTGGTTGGAGTGGAAGCAATTATGTTAATCCTAGAAACTATATAGAATTTCCTGCTAAAGGAAGTAGATTTACAACAAGATTCTATTAATAATTATTTAAGAAGTTACATAAGTAACTCCTTTTTATTGAAAAAAATTATTAATTATGATATTCTAATTATAAGAATAGAGGTCAGTATGAATAAGAAATTAATCATATGTTTAACAATTAGTTTAGCTGTTAATATAATGTTTATTATATTATTTGCTAATGATATGTCATATTCATGGTTTAAAGGAGTAGTAGAGGGTACAGGAAATGATATGGTAGTAAGTGCAGGAAAGATAGAACTAACATATGTAGATGGAAGTGCTTTTACATTGAGTGATGCATCTCCAGGTGACTATCAAACAAAAACAATGTATATAACAAATACAGGTACATTTGATACAGCATATAAATTAAAATGGAGTCCATTATTAAATACATTTACAAATAATGAAATAGTAGTTACATATAACTGTACAAGTTATATAAATTATGGTGAAGCTTCACAGGCAGAATCAGGTTCATGTACAGATTTCACAAGATCTGTACCAACAAGAACAAGTTCATCTAGTGGAATAATAAAAGGAAGTATATCTATTCCGGTAGGAGTAACACATGAATATACAGTAACAGTAACATTTATAGAAACAGGAAGTGCACAAAACTATAATCAAGGAAAATCATTTAGTGGAAAGATAACTATAGAAGAATCAGGGAATAATTATACCTGTGCGACAAATACATTCACAAATGGAACATTAAAGTATCATATGTTAAATAGTGATTGTGCATATCCAGATAATGTAGAAACAGATTATGTAACATCAACTACAGGAATAAGTTTCAATGCAATATCAAGTGAAACCAATGGACAAGGTCTATATTATACAGAAAACACAAATGAAACAGATGAAAATAATGATGGAACAGGGTCAAGAATATATTATTATAGA
>CAZDPZ010000073.1:0-3289 GCA_964507635.1 uncultured Clostridium sp. | reverse complement strand
CTCCAAAATTTACAATAGAAGTTAATTCTAAAAATTTAGTACATTTTTCATATAAAAGGTATTTAGAAAATAAAATAAGAGAAAACATTGATTTTAGTGGGTGCCCTATAGTATTAGAATTTAAAAATAAAGGTGAAAGAGAACTCTAACATCTTTTTTTATTGAAAATAATGAAATAATATGTTAATATTATTTTAATATAGGGTAGGTAAAAAGAATGAAAAATATTAAAAATAAAAAATGTTCTGAAAATGGATGCATATCACCAGTAGATAAAACTAATAAATGGTTAATGAATATTTGTATAGTGATAGTAATAATTATATATTTAATTCCAGTATTTTTTGTTTTTTCATCTGGACTATTTAAATCTACTGATTTAAATTTTACTATTAAAGGAGATGAAGTAGAAATTAATAATGGTGAAATGATTATTACTAATCTTAAATCAGTTATATATTGTGACATAGAAAAATATATAATTAACGGCTATTTAGATTCATCAAATTCTAATAAAAAGCATTTATTGCTTACTTTTGATTTATATGATAATAATTCAAATTTATTAGGAAGAGTAAAATATGAAATTAAAGATATGAGCAAATCAAATAAATATAAAGTTAAAGCAGTTTATGATGAATATGATTTTTTTGAAATATCCTCATTTAAATTAATAAGTGTAGTTGGATATTAATTATTGTGAAATTTTTTCTTTTTTAATAAAATTAAAGTTATTAAGATTATAAATGTTGATAGTGATATTAAAGCACCAGTTTTTAGGTACTTTGGTTCGTATTTTAAAACAATATTATTTTTTCCTTTTTTAACATCAAATGCTAGCATAGAATTCATTATTGTATAGGTATCAACTTTCTTATTATTAACATAAACATTCCAAGAAGAATCGTAAGGAATTGATGTAAACATTACTCCATCTTTTAAAGCAATACAATTAGCTTTAATATAATTTTCCTTAAAATTTTCAATTGTTACATTATTGGATGTAATATTTTTGTAAGCATCTTGCATCTTTTTATTATTAATATTATATACGATTAAACCTTCTTCATTGAAGTTACTGTATCCAATATAAATACTATCAGAAATAAATGTAACAATATATCTTTCTGAATAGTCTGTTGTGCTGGAATATAATTGCATATTTTCTAAATAGTGTACTATTTCTTCATTAGAATTATTGTAGTATAAAATATCATTTATAATGAAGAATTCTATTTCATCATTTGGATAGAAATATAATTCGTTATCTTCTTCATTTTTAATATCATATTTAACTAACGTATATTTTGAATTTTTTAGGATCTTTTTTTTATTTAGAGATTTTTCTTTAAATATATTTTCAATTCCAGTACTATATTTAACAAAATTACTTTGATTTGAAATAGGATCTTTATTGATTAAATAGTAATTTTTAATATTTTCATCCATTAAATAAAACAGATTGCCTTTATAATTATTTTTAAATAAATTAACATTATTACCAGTCTCTTTTACATTATAGTTTGATAATGAATCATTACTACTAATTATGTAGTTAATATTAAATATTAAATCGAATATAGGCGTATTTTTGACATATTGAACACTATTTATATAATTTCCTGCTACACCTAAATCATAGAAAGTATTTGCTACTTTTTCATACATCATTGAACTGAATGTTGTTATTCCATAATATCCAAACAAGGAAGAATCATTCAACGTAACCAAATCTATATTTTCCAGTCTATTAAATCCGTATTCTTTTTTATAGCTTTCGATTAAAGGCATAATGCTTTCATTATATGTTTCCAAATAATCTATTTTTGATGAAAAATTAAAATTATTATACAAACTTATAAAAATCTCAATACAAATTAAAGCAAAAAGTACTATTAATGATATCTTTTTTGTTTTTGGATTATATATAATTATTAAATATAAGCCAAAATAAATAGATATGCAAATTGCATTAAATAATAGTGTGTTAAGTGTCATAGAAGTTAAACCATTAATCATTAAAAATAATATCATTACCATTATCAATATATAACTTAAATATATTACAATAGGTTTGACTTGTTTAATATAGTTTAATGAATAACAACTTATTAAGCAAATCATAAAAGTATAAATAAATGAAAATCTATATGGTAAATCATTTGGGGTATGAAAAGCATGCCATATATAATCTATTTGTGGAATAAAGAAACCTATCATTATTAGAATAAAAATAACTAAATAACAAAATTTTGTTTTACCTTTTATTTTGTTATTAAAAGTGAATATCATTAATAATGAAATACAAAAAATTCCACAAGAAATATTTGGTGCGTTAGATATATCATTTTTAAATATTGTTAATGGTGCAACACTTAAATGATTTACAATAAAATCAAGTACGTTATAATTATAATACATACTTGTTGGAAAGAAAGAATTACTTGTAGCACTAATAGAACTAATACTATAAAAAATTGGCAATATAACAAAAAACGATAATAGACCAACTATTAAAGAAGAAAAAATATAGATAATTAATTTCTTTAAATATTCTTTGTAGTTTTCTTTTTTAAAACTAAATATAAAACGTACAACAAAATATATTATTGAAAATATGCAAGTCATATATCCTATATAGTAATTTGAGATAATTAATGTGACTAATGAAAAAATATATAATAAACATTTATTTTTATCGAAAATATAATCTATTCCCAAAGTGATTAATGGAAGAAAAATTAATCCATCTGTCCACATTATATTCCAATGGTAAGCAATATAGTATGAATTTAAACCATATAATATACTTATTATTACATATAATATATTTTTTGATTGAAATTTTTTTTGTGCAAAATAAGAAAATGATAAAGCCGACAACGAAGCTTTTAATGATATAAGAAAGGTAAAACATTTTAAAATATTTTTTTTCCCAAATATAATTAAAATAATATTAAAAGGACTAGACATATAATTAAAAAAATTTCTAAAAAAAGGTAAACCACCTGACATTTTAAAAGAATAAACTAAATTACTTTTTGATACTATCCTGTCTATTAGTTCGGTTAACATTGGATAATATTGATGAAATAAATCAACTGTAAGTATTGAGTATTTTCCAAATGGGGTAACTTTTTTTACAATAAAAATACACGTCATAATAAAAAATGTAGTTAAAAAAGATATAATTAAATTTTTATAATTAGACATAAATTTTTTCATATTATAAACTCCTAATAGATTGTATCAAAACTGGAACAAAATATCAATTTCTATTGTAATTTAT
>CAZDPZ010000072.1:0-3701 GCA_964507635.1 uncultured Clostridium sp. | reverse complement strand
GGCTTTAATTGTTATACACATGTGTTACATTCTGACCATTCACACCACCTGCATTTAAATGATTTGATATTACTATTACATCATTTCCATCACCGAAAAAACTTTGAACTTTGCTTACTCTTTCACTAGGAGAAAGTGTTTCATCTGTTTCTCTAGTCAATTTAACAGGAATTCCTAAATCTTTAAATCTATCATACATATATTTACTAATTAATAGATTGTAATCCTTTTCCTTTATTTCATTAGCAACAGCTCCAGGGTCAGTTCCTCCATGACCTGGGTCTATTACTATTCCTTTTATAGACATTATAATCACCTAATATATTGTATAAAAAAAATGAATTCTTGTGATTTATTTGTTACTATCACAATTATCAAATTCATCTTTACTATCAATTAAACTTAAAACATCATATAAATCAATATATTCCGCTTCACTCAATGTTATAATTTTATTATTATAATTATATTTTATCTCGTTGTTTTCAAAAGAATAATTACTGGTAATATTAATATCATAATAGCAAACATCCTCACCATATTTTTTTGTTTCTTTAAACTTAATTTTGTTTTTTTCTATAATATAAGTACCCTCATACCCCGTACAAGAGTTTGAACAAATACTTTTGAAATATGTGCCATCATCAAACATCATTAATTCAATTTCATCATAATCGCCCATTTTATCGTTAAAAATGGAACCCTTATATGATCCAACTATTGTTGTTTCATCTATTTTATCATCTTGAGTTATAACATCACTATTATTATCTATTTGTTTGTCTGTATTTTTATTTTCTTTCACTTTTAAAAACACTATTAAAACAACAATAACTATTAGCAACAAAACTAAAACTTTAATTAATGCTTTCTTTATATTTTTCATTCTTTAATTATACCATATTTTTTTATATTAAAAAAGTACTTCATTAGAAGCACTTATTTACTTTTTAATAATTTTAATTTTATCTGCTAGTGGAACTTCTTTTGCCTTATTAGTACAAGCATACACAAGACCAATAATAAATAATACAGCAAATCCAGTAGTAATTAACCAAAGAATTACATTTAACCATGTAGGAGTAACCTCACATGTAACCCCCCAATCAATTCCAAAATAATTATATCCACAGTCAGTTTTAACTTTAATAACAGATTTTAAAATTTCCGCTACTACAGTATATCCTAAATAAACAATAAATAAATTCATTCCTTGTACTGCATGAAATCTTACATACTTGTTTTTCTTTTCTGCAAAATAAGGTATAGGCGGAATAATATAAGACAATATTGCCATTGTTTTTCCATCTTTAATCTCTTCTTTAGAAAACTTTTTTGTCTCATCTTTAGAATTTGTAAATTCTTCCTTTACTTTTTCTTTAAAGTCCTTTTCTTCAGTTTTAGTCTCTTTTTGTTTGCTTTCCATAATACTTCCTCCTTCTTAAATAAGAATATTACTTATATACTAACTATATTATATTTTTGTGAAAAAGTATACATTTTTTATAAAAAAATGTAAAAAAAATACATAATAACATTATTATGATATAATTAATACATTAATGGAGTAATAATGAAAAAAATATTTTATGGAATTTTAAAAATCTTATTATCAATAATTGTTATATTGATGGCTATATTTGCTATTATCAATGTTTATTCTTTGTTTTATAATGAACTAAATAACACTGAATATGCTAAATTATTTGGATATTCCGTGCATATTGTTGAAAGTGATAATTTAAGCCCAATATACGATATTAATGATACATTAATAGTTAAAGAACAATATGAATATTCTGTAGATGAATATATATTGTTTAACTATAATGGCACATACATAGTAGCTCAAATCGAAGATACAGTAAGAGGACTATATAAAGTTAATGATAATACAAATAGTATAAAAGATGATTATGAAATAAATGATGGACTAGTTGTAGGAAAAGTCGTATATAATATTAAAGGATTTGGTAAAATATATGGCATATTAAGTAGTACATATAGTATGATAATATATACTATTGCAGTTATAGTGTATTTTATGTTATTTTCAAAAAGGAATTTGAATTAATGGCTATTAAAGATGTAAAAAACTATTTTAAAAGTTTTAATATGGAAAGCAGAATAATTGAGTTTGATTCATCAAGCGCTACTGTATCTTTAGCCGCTAAAGCTTTAAACACAAAAGAAGAAAATATTGCAAAAACATTATCATTTAAATTAAAATCAAGTATCATAATTATTGTTACTGCTGGAAATACTAAAATTAATAATAGTAAATATAAATCATTTTTTAAAGAGAAAGCAAGAATGCTCAGTACAGATGATGTTTTAAAATATATAGGACATGAAATTGGTGGTGTTTGTCCATTTTGCATTAATGAGGATATAAATATATACTTAGATGAGTCTTTGAAAACTCATAAAACAATATTTCCTGCTTGCGGAAGTTCAAATTCAGCCATAGAATTATCAATAGAAGAATTAGAAAAGTATTCAAACTATAAATCATGGATAGATGTTTGTGACATAAAAAAAGATTCTTAATAAGAAATCTTTTTCATTCTTCATCTTTTATTTCAACTACGGGAGCTTGAGACTTAATAAACTCACTTTCTATATTATTATCATTTATATTATTAGATGGATTAGTATTAAAATTGTTTTCTAATGAATTATTAATACTATTTATATCATTTATATTAATATTTTCACCTTCATTTAATTCACTATTAATACTTGGATCAAAGTCAGTATGAATAGGTGCTTCAGTTGGTATTAAATCATTTTCTTTTTTATGCTTTTTGGATACGGATATTATAATTCCAATTATTATTATGATTACTAATATTATTACTGCTCCAACAATATAAATATTATTCATATTCCATAATTCAAAAGTATAATTAATATCATTTGAACCACTAGATAATAAATTCCATGTTAACTCTTTACCATCTTCAGAAACATTAGTAGCATTATTACTTAATGATTTATTTGGTAATTTAACTATAAATTTATATTCCATTTCACTTAATAATACAGAATAATCTAAATCACTTGAAGCATTATTTTCTTCACCAGTAATGTTATCATCATTTAAAGATATATTATTTCCATCACTTTCTGTATTATCTTGTACATTGTTTTGAGTTTCATCGTTTGAATAATCACTATAGTCATCTGCAGTATATGTATAAGTAGCGGTATATTTATTTTTTAAAAAACCTTTTTCTAATTTAAACAAAACACTGTCATCAAAATCTTTTTCAGTAAAATCACTTATAGCTATCTTTTTATCTTCATTTGATGAAATATCATCAATATTACTAAAAGATTTTGTTAATATAACTCCTTCATACTTATCTTCAACAACTTTTTTTGCAGTAATTCCTCTATATTCATAATCTTCTGGATTAATTGATTGTCCATTTAAAAGTGAGCTTGCAAACAATAATTTTGCCTCATAACTAACACTTTTATCATTTTTTATTTCCATTGTAGTTGTTGATTTAACACAACCATTTAATAATACAATAGTGCAAATGAGTATAAAGTATTTAGCTTTTTTCATTTATAACACGTTCCCTTCATTTATTATATTAGATAAAGTATAACATGATTAAACAAAAAAAGAAAGAGTTTTAAATATACTCTTTTAAGTTTTCTATTTCATTTTCTTGAAACTTTAAATAATC
>CAZDPZ010000071.1:0-3904 GCA_964507635.1 uncultured Clostridium sp. | reverse complement strand
GCCCACTTCCGCGGGTTGCTCATATAATATAACATTTCCTTTTTGCAATGTCAACAACTTTTTTAATATTTTTCGTTTTTTTTTACTTTTTTTTGTTTTTTTATCAAAAAATACCAATTTTCATTGCTTTTATTGTGTAAAATCCATTTATAATGTTATATATTCTACTATATTTGTTTTTTATCATCAATAAAAAACATAGCAATATATAAATAATACCATAAATACTATTTCTACATTATAATCTATGCTCTATTCAGTAAAATATTACTTTTCACTCATTATTTTTGTAAATATGTCATAATAATAATCTATCGTTTTCTTATTAAATGGATTATCACCATTTTTTTTCATTTCTATTAGCGATGATAATTCTCTTTTTACAATAATATCTATTTCTCTAGGATAATGCATTAACCTCCTATGATAATTATATTCATTCCTGTCTAATATTTTAAATGCTCCGTCGTTAAATACTCTTAAATCTAAATCATAATCAATATATTTAATATAATTTCCATCTATTACATATGGACTAGCTATATTACAGTAATAAAATAATCCATTACCTTTTAATTGAGCTATTATATTAAACCACCTTTTTGTATAGAAAAACATTATAGCGGGTTCTTTAGTACGCCATTTTCTACCATCTTTCCTAGTCACTAAAACATTCTCATTACCAAGTACTATATAATCATCCTTTATGTCTAACACATAAGCATTCTCCCAAGATTTATATATCATGCCATTATGCTTATAACAATGAATAATAAGTGTGTCTCCTACTTTTATATTCATAAGACACCTCTTCCATATAAATATATTATCATAAAATAAATACCCTAATCAATGTTTAATATTATTTCTATGTAAAGTAAAAAGCATCATATGATGCTTATTTGCAAAGTTCTATTGCTTTTTGCAACTGCTGAGCATTATCAGTAACAAATACATCAGGATTTATTCCAGTCTCGTTTATACTTGTACCATTTGGCCCTAACCAATAAGCTGTTGTATACTTTACCATAGCTCCACTTGATAAATATTCCGTTTCTTGAACAGTTCCTTTTCCATATGAAGTGTTCCCTACTATTGTAGCTCCAGCACTTTCTTTCAATGCTAATGCTAATATTTCAGAAGCGGATGCACTTCCCCCATCTATTAATACAACTATTTTATTGAACTTTTTATATACTCCACTCTTAGCATAATATTTTGAAATATTTGATTCTTTATCTTTAAGTTGATAAATTGCTTTTCCTTTTTCAATAAATAAATCAGCAATTTCGTAAGCAGTTGTTAAATACCCACCAGAATCATCTCTTACATCCACAATTAAAGTATTAACTTTTTTATCAAAGGAATCTAATTTATCTTTTACTTGTTGTGTTGCAGTAGATGAAAACATATCTATACTTATATATCCTATTGTTTCATTATATACTTCACTATTTACATATTCTATATTTATTTTCTTTCTTTCTATAGTTACCGTTACTGAAACCCCGTCTCTTACATATGTAATATCAAAAGATGACTTAGAATTTTTTTTAATAGTATCTGCTACATAGGAACTTGTTTTACCCGTTAAATCTTCATTATCTAATGCTGTAATTATATCTTTACTCTTTAATCCAGCTGCCTCAGCAGGAGAACCAGAAAACACTCTATTAATAACTATTTGTGAATCTGCATTCATAGTTATTTCAATTCCTATTCCCTCATATTCGCCATTTAATTGTTCATTTAATGAAGAAGTAACATCTTTATCCATATATATACTATATTCATCATTTAAATAGCTATACATTCCTTCAATAGCCGCATCTATAAGCCCTTTAGAATCAACTTCTTTAACATAACTATTTATTATATGATTATAACTATCTACAACATCTTGAATAGATGACTCACTAATTTGATCCGCGGTATTAGAAAGAATTGTATCATAATTATTAAATACAATTAATCCACTAAAAACGCTAGTTAAAATACCAGTAATAAGTATTATAACAACTACTTCTACTAAGTTAAACTCTATATTCTTCTTTATTACTTTCTCATCTTTTTCTTTCATCAATGCCCTCCATTAGTATCAAATTAATTATACAACAGATTTTTAATAAATTAAAGCATTTATTAATGCTTTTACATCAAATAAAAAAAGTAGATATCTCTACTTAATTTAAAATATTACACTAACTCTAAACGAACAATAAGTGCATCGTCGCCTATTCTTTCCTTCAATTTAATAATTCTAGTATATCCACCATTTCTATCCTTGTATGTAACAGCATATTCTTCAAATAGCTTCTTAGTTAAATTATTATCATTATTCAAGAATGCGAGTACTTTTCTTCTAGAAACTAAATCTCCTTTTTTAGAATATGTAATCATTTTATCAACAAACTTACGAACTTCTTTAGCTCTTGCTTCAGTTGTTTCAACATATCCACTAGTAAGAACATCTTTAGTTAAACTAGAAAGAATACTTCTTCTTATTCGAGTTTCTCTATTAAGTTTTCTATACATGTTATTTCCTCCTAATCATCATCACGGAATTTAAGTCCTAAATCTCTTACTTTATCAAGTACTTCTTTTAATGACTTCTTACCTAAATTTCTTATTTTAATCATTTCTGCTTCGCTTTTTGAAGTTAAATCTTGTAGTGTATGAATAGCATCTCTCTTTAAGCAATTATATGCTCTTACAGACAAATCTAATTCCTCAATTGGAGTTTCTAATGTCTTTTGAGTAGAATTTTCTTCTTTATCAGTAAGAATACTACTTAATCCTGTTAAATTATGTAAATCTGTAATAACCATAAAGTGATCAATAATTATTTTAGATGCATTAGCAATAGCTTCTTCTGGTTTCATTGCTCCATTAGTCCAAACGTTCATGATTAATTTATCAAAATTTTCACTTTGACCTACACGGGCATTTTCAACTTCATAACTTACTCTTACTATTGGACTATATAAAGAATCTATTCCAATAGCTCCAACAACATCTTTTACACCTTTTGCGTTTTCTTTGCAATCAACATATCCACGACTATTTGAAACAGTCATAGTCATATCAATATTTCCACTTTTTGATAAAGTACATATAAGTAAATCTGGATTTATTATATCAATATCAGCATTTTTATCAATCTGACTTGCAAATACTTCTCCTTCTTTATCTGCTTTAAGATGCAATACTTGATCATTTTCAGTATGATTCTTAATTACTAATCTTTTTAAATTTAGTATTATTTGAGTAACATCTTCTACTATACCATCTACTTTTTGAAATTCATGCATTACTCCTTCGATTTTAATATCAGTAATAGCACTTCCTTCTAAACTTGATAACATAACTCTTCTAAGTGCATTTCCCATAGTAGTTCCAAATCCTCTTTCAAGTGGTTCTAATACAAATTTTCCATAGAAATTACTTTCAACATATTCATTTACTTTGTAATCTGGTTTAATAAATTGTAACATTTTTATTTCCTCCCTTATTATTACATACGTCTTCTTTTAGGTGGTCTACAACCGTTATGTGGTACTGGTGTAACATCAGTTATTCCTGTTACTTCAAGTCCAGCAGTTTGTAAACTTCTAATAGCAGTTTCTCTTCCTCCACCAATTCCTTTTACGAAAACTTCAACTTTTCTAATTCCTATATCATAAGCAGCTTTACTAGCAGCTTCAGCACTCATTCCAGCAGCAAAAGGAGTTTTCTTTTTACTTCCTTTAAATCCTGTTGTACCAGCTGATGCCCAACTAATTACTCCACCATTATTGTCTGTAATAGTAACAATTGTATTATTGAATGAAGTGTGAATATGAACTTGTCCTTCACTAATGTCTCTCTTAGCTTTTCTTTTTCTTCTATTATAAGCCATAATTTA
>CAZDPZ010000070.1:0-3987 GCA_964507635.1 uncultured Clostridium sp. | reverse complement strand
GAGTAATAGATTCAGTATTATCAGAACATGTTTGTGAAGGAATGCTAGAAGGATATTTACTTACAGGAAGATATGGATTTATGCATAGTTATGAAGCTTTTATAAGAATAATAGACTCTATGACTTCTCAACATGCTAAATGGTTAAAAGTAAGTAAAGAGTTACCTTGGAGAGAAGATATAGCATCACTAAATTATATTCTTTCTTCATATGTATGGCAGCAAGATCATAATGGATTTACTCATCAAGATCCTGGATTCTTAAATCATATTGTTACTAAGAAATCTGATACTATTAGGATATATTTACCACCAGATACTAATACTCTAATTTCTTGTTTTGATCATTGTATTAGAAGTAAAAATTATATTAATGTAATAGTTGCTTCTAAGCATCCACGTCCTCAATGGTTAAGTATGAATGAAGCCGTTAAACATTGTACTAAGGGACTAGGTGTATGGAATTTTGCTTCTAATGATGCTGGGAAAACACCTGATATAATTATGGCATGTGCTGGGGAAACTCCAACTATGGAAGCTTTAGCGGCTACTAAAATATTAAATGAAAACTTTAAAAATCTTAAAATAAGATTTGTTAATGTAGTTGACTTAATGAAATTAGAAAGTAATGACTCACATCCTCATGGACTTAGTGATGAAGAATATGACTCTATATTTACCAAAGATAAACCTATTATTTTTGCATTTCATGGATACCCTCATTTAATACATCAACTTACTTATAAGAGGACTAATCAAAATATGCATGTTCATGGATACATAGAAGAGGGTACTATTACTACTACATTTGATATGAAAGTTCAAAATAAATTAGACAGATTTCATTTAGTAATGGATGCTTTAAAATATTTAGATAAACTTGGAGATAAGAGAACTTCATTAAATGAATGGTGTATGGATAAATTAGTTGAACATGGTGAATATATCAAAGAATATGGAGTTGATATGCCTGAAATTAGAGATTGGACTTGGAAATAATATATATTTATTTGAATATTTATTTATATTGATTTTAGGAATTTTATGTCATTATTTTTATAAATGGTCTAAATATAATTATATAATTGGACTTATTTGCCCATCAAATGAGAGTGTTTGGGAACATATTAAATTAATAATAGTTCCTTCACTCTTATGGATGGGCATTTTTTTTAATAAAACAACTAATAATTATGTTATTTCACATTTATTAGGAATAGTAGGTGGATCAATATTTATCATATTATTTTATTATGCATATACTTTTGTATTAAAAAAAGATTATTTTGTATTAGATATTGTTTCATTAATAATAGGTGTTTTTTTAAAAGTGTGTATATCATATAAAGTATTAGAAAGTAATTATATATTTGACAATAATATTACAATGATTCTATTAATTCTAATATTATTATATCCTCTATTGACAATTTTTCCACCAAAATTAAATGTATTTAAAGATCCAATTACAAATACTTATGGAATTAAAAAGATAAAATAGAATATTTTATCTTTGTCAATAGCCTGAAAATACTTCACATATTTTGTGAAGTATTATTTTATATAATATCCATTTGTGTAATAATGTAGTCGTATTTACTCATATCAAATGTATTATTACAATATTTACATATAGCTGTATCATTTAAATCTAGGTTTGCTCCACAACTAGGACAATGTCTTACTTGTTTTAATGATTCGGCATTTATTTCTTTAGTAAATGTTATTCTTTGTTCTTTCTCAATTCTTCTTGTATTTTCACCACTAAGATATTCGCCATTTTCATCAAGAAAATAATCCATATATCTTGATATAATTAATACATTTACTATTATTTGTGTATCCGTTATTGTAACATTTTCAATGCTTGTTGATTTAACATTCATTTCATCAAATAATCTTGTATAACCTTTTTCTTTATAATGATTTACTAATTCTTCATATTTATTAAATATATCAGGATTTAAGTAATGTTTAACTCTTGTCATATCATTATCCATAATAGATGTAAGTATCATTATAAAAATATGGTCTACTTTAGTAAGAAATGTTCCTTCTGAGAAACTTTTATCAAATTCTTCTAGTTTTTGTATCATTTATACTCTCCATTGATTCTTATTTTCTTTTTTAGCTAATACCCAATCATAAGAACTCTTTACTATAACAGCGTTACAATATTCACATTTATCTGATGCATTATCTTTTTTAATTGGAGCTCCGCAGTTAGGACAATTAGTTAATTTTTCTTTATTAATAGTACTTATAAATGTAAGCTCATAAGTAATATGCATTTTATCGTTTTTGTTTCCTCTTACAACTTTATCATCTTTATCAACAACATAATCTGCAAACTCAACATCCAATATAGATTTTAATGTTACTTTGTCATTTTCAACTACAACACTAGTAATGTCCATATTAGTTTTATTAAATCCTTCCATTATATTCTTTTGTTTTTTAGCTTTTAATGCTCTTAATTGCATATTATATGTATTAAATAATTCATCTGATAATAAATTTCTTAATTTATCAAAATTATAATTTGTCCATGCATCTTGAACATCTAAATATGTTTTATATGCTTTATCTAAAAATTCATTTTTATTAAAGTCTGGTATTAATGCTTTAATATCTTCTTCGCTCATATATGTATAAGTTTGTGAGCTTGGTGTTATAGTTTTTTTACCTTTATTTTTATATATTGATGCGATTACAATAATAATAATTATAAATGTGACAATACTTCCGAATACAGATCCGCCCCCACTACTATAAGAATAATTAGAGTCTCCACCATAGTCATAGTCGTAGTCATATCCTCCACCTCCACCATAGTCATAATCAGTATCCCATCCACTATCTGCTTTAACACTAACACTATAGATACTTAGTACTCCAAATAACGTTAGAACAAATAGTAATAAATATTTACAAAAGTTTTTTTTCATTTTCTTAACACCTCTATATTAGTATATCATTTATAAAATTAAACTTAAAGTTTTTTTAATAAATTATTTTTATTTCAAGAATTCAGTTTTATAGCTTTTTATTATATTTGTGTTATAATTAGATTGAAATAGGTGAGTTTAAAATGCAAAAGAATGGATTTACATTTATTGAAATAATAGCTGTTATAGTGATGCTGGCAATACTATCACTAATACTTATTCCGTCCCTTATAGATGTAAAAAACACTATTTTAAAATCAGCTTATGATAATAAAATAATATTAATAAATAATGCTGCTAAAGATTATGGCAATGATTTTTTAAATTATGTACCAAGTTTTTCTAGTGAGGAATATAATTTTACTGATACTACGGATACAACAAGGTGTAATGAACAATGTTTGTGCGTTTCTATAGATGATTTAATAAAAAATGGTTATATAAAAGGAGATAGTGATGACAAAACTCAAATTATAAATCCAATAGATAATGAATCATTGAATAGTTTGGGGGTATGCATTAGATATGATACTAATATACTAAGTACCAGAAAGATAATATCTTATGTAACTGAATATGATGATAATTATTCCTTAAAAATTTCTAATGATTAAAGTATTTAAAAAATAATTTTTTGCTTATGTTTGAATTATTTTTTTATATAATAATGTTTTACATAATCGTTATGAACCTTTCACAAGTTATTAACAATAGACAGGTATGATTAAATTATGAAAGGAGGAATGCTTAGTAGAATATGATAATTGCACTATAAGAAAGAGGTGAGAAAATTAATATAAGATTAATTGGTTATGATACCAGTAATGGTATAAAAATTATTAAAAATTTAAAAAAAGTTGAAAGAGAGTTAAATTATTCGTTTGTAGTAGATAAGATATCTATTAAAGATAAAAATAAATATAATATAAAAATGGTTCCTACACTTATAGTGGATGGAAAGACTATCCTATCTGGTAATGTTATGAATGAAAAAGAGCTTACTAGAATATTCCGTCCTCTTATTGAATCCAATTAGAAAA
>CAZDPZ010000069.1:0-3987 GCA_964507635.1 uncultured Clostridium sp. | reverse complement strand
ACTCATTAATTATCTTTAAATCAGGATTTTCTATTGTAAAATACATGATATAACAAGTAAGTGCCAACAATAAATCATATATGATTATCCCAGGAAAGATTAAAGATAACACATACAAAAATGTTATTGTTAATAAGACACCTATTATTGCAAAATATCTTTTATCTTTTTTATTAATATTTAATATCGTTATTATAGCAGAAATCACTAAATATATTCCAACAATTGCATAGCCTGCTATTATAACACTACCTGTGGTATTTCGAGCAGTTGATGTTACTAAAACATTAACCTTTAAAAACAAAAGGATTATTAAGAATATTATATTCATAGAGCCAATTATCATAAATAATTTTTTAGGATTTTCTTTTACTTTCTTATATGATATTAAAACTGTGTAACAAAAAAGTGATGAAAAAACAATCACAAATAAAAAAGTGATAACTTTATTAATTGCAAAAACAAAAGGATAATATTTAACAATTGATACTTCATTATTATATGTACTAATAATATGTATGATGGTATCAAAAAATGAAATTACAGAAGAGCATAATAGAATAACTGAATATTGCTTATTTTCAAATAATTGAACTTTCTTTTTTGAAAAATAAACAAAACAAAGAATCAATATAAATATAAAAGAAACCAATGGTATTTCAAATTCTAAATTTTGAGACACACGCTCACTTCCTTACTATAAAAATATTTTATCATTTACTAAGGGTGAAATCAACACCAATAAATTTTCCTTTACTATTTTTAAATGTGATTACACTAGATTTTTTTGCCTCTTAAAGGTATCTTTTTTCTACAATAATCTTGTAAATTATAGCTTTCTTCTTCTTTCAAACGAGACAATAAAGGAAGTAATATATGTGCATTTTGAGGAGTTATTTTAACATTTTTAATATTTTTATAAACATCTTTTTCTTCGACAATACCATGTCCTTTATAATAAGTTATTTCATCTTCTGGCCAAGATTCATTATACCATTTTTGAATAGCATATATTTGTTTTCTTACATCCATATAGTATTCTCTAGAATTAGCTGGTAAGTCTTCTCTTTTAACCATTTTAGCATGGTTATTAATCATATCAAAAACAGAAGTGGCCATATTATCTCTTAAAAAAGTTAATCCTTCATATTTTTCATAATTATATAGTTCTATAGGATCTGATGCTTTAATATATATATCATTTGATCCAAAATCATTATACGAAATAATAGGAACAACCTCTAATCCTGTTTCTTTTGATAATGAGTATACACCTGAAAAAAGCGGACATATTAGTTGATTTTCTGTATTGTTGTATCCACCTTCAGGAAATATCATAATACTATTTCCAAACTCTAATACTCTTTTCATTTTATTCAATGATTCTTTTCTACTTTTATCATCTAATCTATCAACATAAATCATGCCATTTAGCCAAACCGCATAAAACATGGGATTATGAATTAGTTGATCTGTTGATCCAGTTAAAGAATAAGCGTTTCTATCAATCACTGACAACAAAGAGATAACATCTTCATCAAAAGAATGATTACATGCAAATATATATTGCTTATTTGGATCTAAATTAGGATAACCCTCCACAATTACATTTCTTTTTATAAATGAATTTAAAATTTTTCTCCAATCACTATTAAATGTTTTTCTAATATTCATTCCAACATTTGAAGTAAAGTTATCAATATCAGAGTGAATATATCTTTTTAAACCAATATTTTTCCATTCCATAGTATTCCCCTTTTTTAAACATTTTTAGTATAGCATTATAATAATAATATCTCAATAAAACGAAACTTTAGTGTATCATTTTTGATACATTTATAAATAAAAATGAAGAATATAATAAATTATATTCTTCAGTACAAAGAGATAAACTGTTAATAAATTAACTAATATCTCTTTGTATAAGTAATATTACACTATTAAATAATCATTGTCAACTATTTTTTTGTGAAACATTTGTGAATTAAATTTTGAATTCTTCGAAGAAATCACTCATTGTTAATTGCTTTTCTTCTTTCGATGAATTAGTATTATTTTCCAACTTTTTATTTTCTTCTTGTATCTCATTATTTGTCTTTAGTAGATTAGATATTTTTTCTTCATGATTAAGTGTTATATCAACTAACTTTCTATAAATAAATATATCATCAATGTTCTTCTTTGTAACAATACTACCTACACTCAATTTATCCATAATATTAATATCACTAGATTTAATATACCCTATGGTTTGATCTATTAATCCAAATATACTTTTACTATTTGCTAAGAATGATTTAAATATTTCATATTGTTTAGTTTTTGGACTCTTTAGTATAGTAGTTCCTTTTTTTGCTCTTGATGTAGCATTAATTTCATCTATTTTTACTCTTTTTGAAGTATTCCTATTTGTAAATATTGTTATATATTCTTTATTAGGATTAATTCCACTAGCGTATACCACTTCATCATTTTCACTTAAGTTAATACATTTTACTCCACTTGTTCTAAGTCCTACGCTAGGTATCTCATTAGTATTATATTTTAATGCTATACCATTTTTAGTAATTACTATTACTTCTTTGTATGCATTTCTACTTACAGAAACTACTTCATCATTATCTTTTAATTTAAACATTACAATTGGTTTAGTAAATCTAGTAGCGTCAAATAAAGATAATTTCATTTGCTTTACCATTCCAAGTTTTGTAAACACTATTATACTAGTATCATCAAAACTATTAACAGCAATAGATTTAATAATCTTTTCTCCATCACTAACTGAAATATAATTTGATATATGGTTTCCAATATCTTTATATTTGTATTCATCTATATTTCTTACAGGTAAACATAAATAATTTCCAAGATTTGTAAACAATAAAATAGTATCTAAATTATTTAATTTATAGAATCCTTCTATATAATCTCCCGATTTAACACCAGGATATTCATTTGTACTAGATGTAAATGATTTTAAAGAAATTTTCTTAACATATCCACTCTTTGAAACACATACTATATAGTCTTCTTTACTTACCATATCAAGTGTATCTATCTTTATTTCACTAACTTCATCTTTTATAGTCGTCCTTCTTGGATTACCAAATTCACGCTTTATACTTCTTAATTTATCTTTAATTACTCCCATAAGTATCTCTTCACTATTTAATATTGATTTAAAATATGCTATTTCCTCAGTTAAACGTTTAAATTCATTTTTTAAATCTGTTACATCTGTATTTGTAAGTTTATATAATTGCATCATTACTATGGCTTCAGCTTGAGGATTTGTAAAAGCATATTCATTTACTAAATTATTAATAGCATCACTTTTATTTTTACTCTTTCTTATTGTTTTAATAACTTCATCCAATATATCTAATGCTTTAATGAAACCTTCAATAATATGTACTTTCTTTTCATCTACATCTAAATCAAATTTAGTTCTTTTAGTTACAACATCTTTATTATGTGCGATAAAAGCATCCAATATCTCTAATATTCCTAAAGTTCTAGGAGTTCTATTAACTATTGCTACCATATTAAATGCATAGTTTACTTGCAAATCAGTATTCTTAAGTAAATAATTAATTATCAAATCTTTGTTAGCATCTTTTTTCAAATCAATTACTATTCTTAGTACATCATTCTTATCTGATTCATCTCTTACTTCAATTATCCCATCTATTTTTTTATCTATTCTTATTTCTTCAATTTTACGTATTATATTACATTTTAATGTATCATATGGAATTTCATTTATTACTAAAGATTCTTTTCCTTTATTATTTATAAATTCGTATCTTGCTTTAACAACAACTTTTCCTTTTCCTGTAGTGTATGCTTTAATAAGTCCTTCTTTTCCTTCAACTATTCCGCCAATTGGAAAGTCAGGGCCTTTAACTATGTCCATAATGGTATCTAATCTACAATTTGGACTTTCCATTCTCTTAATAGTAGCATCTATTACTTCATTTAAATTAT
>CAZDPZ010000068.1:0-4089 GCA_964507635.1 uncultured Clostridium sp. | reverse complement strand
CTGTAAGATTAGACGTTAGAAGAGGAGAACAAATCAAAGTTGGAAATGATGTTCTTGGAAATAAAACAATAATAAAGGTTGTTAAAAATAAAGTTGCTCCACCATTTAAAACAGCAGAAGTTGAAATAATGTATGGAGAAGGTATTTCTAAATATGGAGAAATAGTTGATCTTGCATCTAATATGGGCATAATTGATAAAAGTGGAGCTTGGTTTAGTTACAAGGGTGAAAAAATTGGTCAAGGAAAAGAAAATGTAAAATTAGTTTTTAAAAATAATAAAGAATTATTTGATGAAATATCTTTAAAGGTAAGAAATGACTTATTTAATGATCCTAAGGAGCTAGAAGTATCAGATAAAATAGAAGAAAAATAGTCAAAAAAAAACTTCATAAAATTTGAAGTTTTTTTTTATGCTTGAGTTGCTTCTACAATAGGTGCTGTATAAGTAGCTTTGCTAAATCCTAGCATAGGTAAGAATACAACAGGTAGTAAAATTAATCCTACAGCATATCCAGTACTTTTTCCAAAACATGTAGCAAGTTTTACATAAGCAATAATACTCATTATTCCAACAATAGCAGCTCCAACAAATGGTATGAATGATAAGAATGCATACCATCCTTTCATTCCTACTATTTCATATAATACATATATATTATAAATAGGAATTAAAGATGCCCATCCTGGTTTGCCTGCTTTAGTAAAAATCTTCCACTGTGCAACAATCATTACGGCAGCAACTATTAAAATAACTACTATATAAGTTCCTAAAAACGTGTATAAAGTAGCCAATGCTCCTGTATTTGCTCCTGTATCTGTTCCTAATCCAGCATAGTCATAATAGTCAGCGTAATCATAAGAGTAATCCATTGTGTACCTCCTTCTTTAATATAATTTTAACATACTTTTCACAATTAATAAATACTAAATTCGTATATTTTTCGTTAAATTTAAAATTTTGTGTATCACTTATATTTGTTATTATGTATAATGTACTTAGGAGTGGGCATGATTGTTAGGAAAATTAATTATTTTAGAATATTTATAGCATTAGTTATATTATTTAGTATTATTTTTGGAAGCATTAAGCTTATAAATTATACTAAATATAAGAATTCAATTGATTATAGTTTTATAACATTAGGATATAATGATGAAGAAATAAAAATAATAAAAGATAATCTGAATAACAATGAGATAAATAATTTATTAAAAATAAAATATAATAAAAATATTACTAAATTTATAACACAAAAGTATTTTTTGATGAAAAATATTACAAAATATTTAGATTATTATGACTCTAATGATTCTGAAAGTATTGATAAGATTATTGCAACTATTAATACTGAATCAAATATAGAGTGGTTAGATGAAGAATATGAAACAGATACAACTAAGGGCGAATTGATGTTAGTAAATAGATTATATGGATTAAGTAGTGATTATGAACCAGATGATATTGTTAATATTTCATCTCAATATGCATATAGTGGTAAAAAAATAAGTGAATCTATATTAGATAATATTATTTCTTTAATAGAAGCTGGAAAAGAAGAGGGCTATACATTTGTAGTAAGCGAAGGCTATAGGAGTTATAAAGAACAAGAAAAATTATATAATAGTTATAAAGATAGTTATGGTTTAAATGAAACAGATAAAAAAGTTGCAAGACCAGGACATTCTGAATATCAAACAGGATTATCATTTGATATAGCTGTTTATAATAAAATTATCAATAATCATTCAGAAAGTGAAGAATATAAGTGGATTCAAAATAATGCTTATAAATATGGATTTATATTTAGATTCACTGAAGATAAGAAAGATTTAACAGGATTTGATTCATCTTATTGGAGACTAAGATATGTTGGTCTTAGTGCTTCAGAATTAATATATAATGAGAAAATATGTTTCGAAGAATATTATGCATATTTTGTGAATGGGAAGTAATAAAATGAATAAAAATATAGTTGTATTAGGAGGAGGAACGGGTCAATCCATTCTTCTTAAAGGATTAAAACAGTTTCCTTGTAATATTTCTGCTGTAGTAAGTGTTTCTGATGATGGGAAAAGTACAGGAAAAATAAGAGAGGAATTTAATCTTCCAGCAGTGGGAGATTTAAGAAGAGTAATTGTTTCATTATCTGAAACGGATAGTATAGTTGAAAAACTTATTAATTATAGATTTGAAACGAATGGTGATTTTAATGGTCATGCTGTTGGAAACATTCTTTTGGCGGCACTTACTAATATATCAGGAAATTTATCATCTGGTATAAAAGAAATCACTAAATTACTTAATTTAAAAGGAAAAGTATTACCATTAACAGATGATAATGTTACACTGGTAGCTAAAATGGAAGATGATAGTATTATATATGGAGAACATAATATTACAAAAAGTCCTAAAAAAATAAAATCTGTTTATTATGAATCAAATCCACACATTAATTCAGATGTAATAAAATCTATTAAAGAAAGTGATGCTATTATATTAAGTATGGGAAGCATATTTACAAGTATTATCCCTAATTTGATATCTAAAAGTGTAATTAGAGCAATAGATTCATCTAAAGCAAAAATAATATATGTTTGTAATATAATGACTCAACCTGGAGAAACTGACGATTTTAAAGTGAGTGATCATATTAATTTATTAAATTCATATTTAGGAAAGAAAAAAATAGACGCTGTAATAGTAAACAACAAAAGAATTAAAGAAGATGTTAAAAAAATATATGAAACACTTGAACAAAAAGATTTAGTTGTTTTAGATAAGGAAAATATATCTACGCATATAATAAGTAAGCCACTTATAAAAATTGAAAACAACACCATAAGACATGATAGTGTTAAATTATCTTTAGAGATAATGAATATTTTAATGAAATAGGTATATTTTACTTGACTAAAATGACATTTTTATGATAATATTAATACGCTTGATTATTATCAAGTGCCTACCAGAGGGGAATTAGCTCAGTTGGCTAGAGCATCTGCCCTGCACGCAGAGGGTCGCGGGTTCAAGTCCCACATTCTCCACCAAGAAAATAAAAATGTCCATAATATATGGACTTTTTAATTGTCTTAGTTTATAATTTTATATAGAATGTGGACTTGAGAGTATATGAAAGGATTATTATGGAAAAGATAGAAAAAGGAAGAACAAAAAAAGACATTGTTAAAATGTTATTAAAAAATAAAGAATTAGAAAATGAAGATGAGCAACAATTGATGGAAATATTATTTAATGAACCTATATCAATAGATGTTGATAAACAACAAATGGAAAATGAATCATGGTCTGATAGATTAGCAGATAAAATAACGTATGTAGCAGGTAGTTGGGGATTTATTATTTCATTTGTAATGATACTAGTAGCTTGGATAATATTAAATTTAGGATTGAGTGCAATTGATGAAAATGCAGCTTTTGATCCATATCCATTTATATTATTAAATTTGTTTTTATCTTTAGTAGCAGCTATTCAAGCACCTATTATAATGATGAGTCAAAATAGAGCTGCTAAAAAGGATACGATGAGAGGCAAAAATGACTATAAAACAGATTTAAAAAGCGAATTAATATTAGAAGAATTGCACGATCAAATGCGTAAAATATTATCAAATCAAAACAAAATATTAAGAATTATTGATTCGGATGAAGATAAAGAATAATCTTCAATCGCCGTCTTAGTTAAATGGTATAACGGAGCCATGGTAAGGCTCAATTATAAGTTCGATTCTTGTAGATGGCACCATTTTGTAAGCCGACTTGTACTTTTTGTACAAGTTTTTTAATGCTATGATATAATAAACATGCAGATAAATAGTAATTTGTTATAAGGAGGATTAAAAATGAACGAATATATAAATTTAACAATAGATAATATTGATGAGGAGCATATATGTTGTGCAATAGGAGATCCAAAACATCAAGTTGGTGTTGATAGTAAAAAAGAATGGATTAAAAGCAAATTAAATGATGGTCATGTGTTTAGAAAATTAAATGCGAGAGGTAAAATATTTATCGAATATGAACCAATAGAAACTGCTTGGGCATCTATTAGTGGTAAAAATTATGA
>CAZDPZ010000067.1:0-4592 GCA_964507635.1 uncultured Clostridium sp. | reverse complement strand
ACATTGAGACATTTTCGCAAGTTAATACTTAAGACATTATCACAAATTAATCATAGAAAGAGAACTCTAACATCTTTTTTTATTGAAAATAATGAAATAATATGTTAATATTGTTTTAATATAGGGTAGGCAAAAAGAATGAAAAATATTAAAAATAAAAAAAGTTCTAAAAATGTAAGCATATCACCAGTAGATAAAACTAATAAAATGTTAATGAATATTTGTATAACGATAGTGGTGCTTATATATGTTATTCCTTTAATTTTGGGATTCTCATCAGGTCTATTTAAATCTTCTAAATTAAATTATGAAATAGATAATAATACTATAATTATAGAAGATGGACAATTAACAATTAAAAATGTAGTTTCTGGAATATATACTTCTAAAGAAGTTTATGCTATCGAAGGAAATATTACAAACAATTCGGATTTTAATTATCTTTTACTTACTTTTAATTTATATGATAGTAATGGGTATACTTTGGGAAGAATAAAATATGAGGCAAAAGATATTGAATCATTAAGCAAATTAAAATTAAAAGCTACTTATAATCAATACGATATATATAAAGTAGCTTCTTATGAATTAGTTGACGTTATAGGATATTAATTATTTTCTTTATTTAAATGTTTTTTATGAAGATATGTAACAATTAAAACAGTTAAAGTAGTTACCGATATAATAATACCTATTTTTAAGTACTTTTCTTCATATTTTAAAACTATATTATTTTTGCCTTTTAAAACATCAAATCCTAACATTGAATCCATTATTTTGAATGTTTCGACCTTTTTATTGTTAACATATACATTCCATCTATTATCGTATGGAATAGATGTATATATTGTACCATTATTATTTGCAACACAAGTTACATTGATATAGTTTTCTTTAAATTCATTCGTTATAAATGTGTTAGAAGTAATAGTTTTATTAAATTCTTCCATTTTATTATAGTTAATACTATAAATACTTGGATCTTTTTTTTCATAGTTATTGTAACCTACGTAAATAATATTCGAGGAAAATGTTATTATATGCTTTTCTGAATAATCACAAGTACTAGTGTATAATTGATTATCATTTAAATAGTGTATTATATCATCTTTTGACGTATCATAGTATAATACATCATCTATGATAAAAAATTCTATGTTGTCTTCAGGATAAAAATACATTTCATTTTCTATGTTTTTAATATCATATTTTATAAGTGTGAATTCATCATCACTAAGTGTTTTATTCTTTTTTAAAGATTTTTTTTCAAATATTGAATTAATTCCAGTAGTATACTTTACAAAGTTTTCTTGATTTAAAATCGGATTATTGTTCAATAACTTGTAATCTTTGATTCCACTATTAACTAAATAAAATAAATGGGTATCATAATTATTTTTAAAAAGGTTGATATCTTGAATAGTATTTTCTAATGTATAATTTGATAAATTATTCGAAGTGCTCATTAAATATTTAATATTAAACATAATATCAAAAACTGGTGTATTTTTTAAATACTGAACACTATTTATATAATTTCCTGCTGTTCCTAAATCGTAATAAGACTTTGCCACGTTCTCATACATCATAGAACTAAAAGAAGTTATTCCATAGTATCCATATAATGAAGAATCATTCATTGTAATAACATCTATATTTTCGAGTCTATTAAATTCAGTTGTTTCACTATTATTATTAATTAATTGTGATATTTTTTCTTCGGTTGATTGCAAATAATTAATATCAGAAGAAAAATCCAAATTGTGATATAAACTTATAAAAACTTCACTACATATAGCGATTAAAAAAACAATACATAATATATTTTTAATTTTCGATTTAAATAAATATAGTAAACATAAGATAAAATATATTGAAATATATATTCCATTATACAATAGAATGTTAAAAGATAATCTGCTTGATTCACTAATCGTTAATATTAAAATTAAAATCATTATTATAGTGTAACTTATAAATATAAAAATTGGCTTAATTTTTTTAAAATTACTTATTGAATAAGTACTAATTAGAGATAATACAAATGTATAAATGAAAGAAAATCTATATGGCAAATCATTTGGAGTATGAAAAGCATGCCATATATGATCAATAATAGGAATAAAAAATCCCAATGCTATTATAGATAATATTATTATGTAGCATAGTTTTTCTTTTAGTTTAATATTTTTGTTGATAATAAATAATATAAATAAAAATACGCATAATATTCCACAAGATATATTAGGAGGATTAGATAGTTCTGTTTTTAACATTGTTAATGGACTAGAACTAAAATGGTTAGAAATAAAATCTATAAAATTAAAATTGTAATACATACTCGATGGTATAGAAGAATCAGTTGTAGCACTAATAGATGATAAGTTATCCAAAATAGGTAATAATGCAAAAGAACATAAGAGTCCCACAATAATTGATGAAATTATATATGTAAGTAAAACTTTAAAATAATATTTGTAATTATCTTTTTTAAAATTAAATAAAAACAATATAGTAAAGTATATTATTGAAAATATACATCCCATATATCCAATATAATAATTAGATATAATTAAAAAGGCAAGTGAAAAAATATATAATAAATATTTTTTTTTATTAATTAAATATTCTATTCCTAAAGCTATTAAAGGAATCATTATTAATCCATCAGTCCACATTATATTCCAATAATATGCGGCATAATAAGAACATAATCCATATAGAATACTTATGGGTACATAAAGAATATTTTTGCTTTTGAATTTATTTTGAACAAAATATGTGAAAGATAAAGCAGATAGTGAAGGCTTTAAAGCTATTAAAAATGTAAGACTAATTAGTAATTTTTTTTTGCCAAATATAATCAAAATAATATTTAATGGGCTTGACATATAATTGAAATAATTTCTAATAAAAGGTAACCCAGTGGACATTTTAAAAGAGTAAATTAGATTAGATCCCTTAAATACCCTGTCTACTAATTCTGATAGCATAGGATAGTATTGATGAAAAAAATCTATTGTTAATGTAGAATAGTTACCAAAAGGAGTAACTTTTTTCACTAAAAAAATTAATGTAATAATAAAAAAAGTAAGAAGAAATGATAAAATTAAATACTCATTCTTTTTTAGTGATTTTTTCATATTCTATTTTCTCCTAATTAAATTGTACCAAAACTATAACTAAATATCAATTTAATTTCTATGGATATAATTCCTTTCAAAATATAAAGTTTTATAAAATGGGTTGATTAATTAAATAATAGATGTTACCATATACATAGTAGGTGATTAATATGAAATATAATAAAAAAGCAGTATTAGTTTTACTTTCCTCACTATTTTTTTCACTATGTGTAGTTGAGGGAAAGGTTAATTTTAATTATTCTCAGACAAAATTGAACGCTAATAGTTATATTAAAAGTTACGAAGGTTATGAAAAATATATTGTTCAGAAAAATAATATTCCATTTGGTTTTAAAAATGGGGTACTCTTTTCATCCAATGATTTTGTAATTGGGGGACTTCTTAATATAGATGAATTTATTATTAGCAAGGATGAAAAAAATGATACTTATTTATTTGATGGTAATAAGTATTTTACGATGAGTGAAAAAGATGGTATGGTATATGAAATTAATGTAACTGCGGATAGATATAGTAAAATAGATAAAAGTACACAGTCTTCCTCTAGAATAGCTGAGTATGTTCAAAGCGAAGTTACAGTTTCTGGTGAAGGGACATATCATAATCCGTGGGTATTTAATAAAAGATATTTGTTAACAATGAAGTCAAATAATAGTGATTACGCTACTATTAGTCCTTTAACTAAGATGATTTCATCAGATGAAACTGCAAATTTTAGTATTAATATGGCACAAGGATATCAATATGATAGCTTTGATTGTGTTGGAAATGCTATGATAAATGTTTCTTCAGATAACTTAGATGTTAGTAACGTAGTAAAAGATACATCATGTTATTTATTATTCGTTCCAAAAGATGTAACTATAGCACTTGATACTAATGGTGGGGGAACATGTCCTGCAACTGAGGTAGTATCAAAATATAATTCTAATTATAGTGTGTCATGTACTCCGTCTAGAACTGGTTTCGAGTTTGATGGGTGGTATACAGAAAAAGAAAGTGGACAAAAAGTTACAAATGCTTCAAAAATAACAAATGAAAACGATCATACATTATATGCTCACTGGAAAGCAAATAACATTGCAATGGCAGATCAAACCGTAGTAAAAAATTATTCTACTGCTCAAATAGTTGCAGTTGTTGAGGGAGCAACAAATGGAACAGGATCTTATACATATACAGTAGCAGGAACAAATAATAAATATTTCACAGTAAATCATAATGAATTATTGATACAAGCTTCAACTCCAGTTGGAACTTATTCATTATCAGTTAATGCTAAAGATAATATATCTGGTGCGAGTGTAGACGCAATTTTAACTGTAACAATTAATGTAATAACAACAACCACAACAAGAACTACAACTAGGACTACACGTGAGGAGACAGACACAACAAAAGCAACAACAAAAGCAACAACAAAAGCAACAACAAAAGCAACAACAA
>CAZDPZ010000066.1:0-4733 GCA_964507635.1 uncultured Clostridium sp. | reverse complement strand
TATTTTCCCGCTAATGTTTATAAATTTTTGGGACATTTTCCTAAATTATTGACAGATATTATACTTCTTATTATGTCTCCTTTACATACTTTGAAAGGTATATTAATCTTAAGTATTTCCTCTGCATGAGGAGCACTTTGTACACTTATATTATCTTTTGTAATTATATTATTAATTTTAAATTTTGTTATTTTTGTATTAGGACCAAATACTTCTAGAGTATCACCCAATATAAATTTATTTCTTTGTGAAACAGTAGCTTCATTAGTCTTTTCATCATAAGATAGAACTAATGCTTTAAAGTCCTGATTACTTACTTCTTGTCTCTCACTATAGTATTGTCCCCAAGAAGTAGGAAGTTCATTATAAAATTGTGCTATATTTTCTCTATTTGAGCATCTATTTAATACTTTTTTATAATACTCTATATCTTTGCTTGTTAAGTTTTTATTAATTTTCTTATCCATTATTGTTCTATATGCATTAGTAACAGTAGCTATATAATACATACTTTTCATTCTTCCTTCAACTTTATATGATTCTATTCCTAAATCCATCATATCTGAAATATAATCTATCATATTTAAGTCTTTACTTGAAAATGCATAATTGTTTTCTGTTTTATTGTTAAATAAAAATCTACATACTTGAGAACAACCTCCTCTATTTGAATCTCTATAAGTTAAATAATTTGACATAACACATCTTCCACTATAAGAAGTACACATAGCTCCATGGATAAAAACTTCAACTTCTGTATCAGTATTTTCTTTAATATGTAAGATATCATCTTTTGAACATTCACGAGCAAGAACTACTCTGTAAGCACCTAATGATTTATAAAAATTAACAGATCCTAAAGATGTAATAGATTTTTGAGTAGATATAAAGAAAGGAACACTGAGTTTAAGCCTCTTTAATTCCTCAATTACAGCAAAATCACTTACTATTAAGGCATCAACTTTTAATTTATCAAGAGTTATTAAATAATCATCTAAACCTCTTAAATCATCATTATGAAATATCATATTTACTGTAACATAAACTTTTTTATTTCTTTTATGAGCATAAAGAGTAGACTCTTTTATATCATCTATAGAAAAATTATTAGCATTAGCTCTTAAACTATAATCATAACCTCCTATATATACTGCATCAGCACCATAATCAATGGCAACTTTAAACCTTTCTAAATCTCCTGCTGGTAATAATAATTCATATTTCATTATAAATCACCAACCTTATATTTTATTTCATGTTCTAAAAAATAATTATCTCCATTAATCATATCAATTAAATCTTGTCTTTTATAATTTTCAAGTATTATTTTTTCATCTTCATCACTTATAGTGTTAAAATTAATAATTAAATTTAAATTATTAAGCTCATTATAATATTTACTTGAACAAAAAATCTTATTATAAAAACAAATGCTTCCCTTTTCTTCTTCTCTTATTATTAACTTTTTATGAGTAGATAATTCTTCTAAATCATAAGATAACTTGTCATTATTAATATTATAATATTCATTAAAATTACTTACTAAAGCTCTTCTAGAATACATTAATTGATTCCTATTAATATAAAAGTAATATAAACCAGATTTAGTTTCTTTAATTATTTCTTTTATTTCTCCAATAGTTAAATCATTATTTATAACTACGTTTTTATATCCTAAATCATATAAATAATTAATAGCCTTATAATTAGATATTATATGATTTTCATATAATATTATACGTTCTTTTGAAATAATACTTGTTAATCCTATATCTTCTACAATAAACATAATACTACTATCAAAATTATTATAAATATCTTTAAACTTTTCTATGTCTCTATGTAATAAACGATTCATTAAAACAAAAACTTTATACTTTTTAGCAAATTTATTTATTTCTTGAAAACTAAAATATATATCACATCCTAAAGAATACCCTTCTAAAGGCAAAATAAAACTATTAAATCCGTATTTAGTATAATATTCAATATCTTGTTTATTTGGAACCACTATTTCTTTGTGCATACTCCTAATTCATCTCCAACTTTTATATATTCAACATCAAATTCATTTTGTGAATTTAAATATTTAATAAATTCTTCTATTTTACGTACCATACTTCTTAAGTTTTTACTCTGTATACTACTACTATTATTTACTAAACCATGAAAAGATAAATTATCTATTATAATTATTCCCTTATCACTTAAATTATTCTTATATTTATCAAAAAAATTTTTATTTTGAGATTTAGCGGCATCAATAATTATTAGATCAAATATTTCGTTAGTATTATACTCAAGAGCATCTATATTTATTAATTTAATGTTTTTTAGTTTACTCTTTTTAACGTTTTTGCAAGCAATAATAAATCTAGATTTATCTCTTTCTAAACTAGTAATGTTGTTTATATTACACTCTGCAAAACAAATAGTAGAGTATCCAATAGCAGTACCTAATTCTAATACGTTTTTAATGCCATTATACTCTATTATTTTTTTAATTTCTTCTATTGTATCTTTACTCATTATAGGAACATTATTTATTTTAGCATAATTTTCTAATGCATTTATTAATACTCGAACCATAATCCTTCACTCTTTAATTTAGATATTGTACTAGTATGTCCACTATCAGTTTCATTAAAATATGTCTTTCCATTTTTATCTGCTACAAAATAATAATAATTATGTTTTTTAGGCTCAATCGCAGCAACTAAAGAATTAATACTAGCATTACATATAGGTCCAACTGGGAGCTTACCGTTCATACAGCTACTTCTTGTATTATAACTATTGCATTCATTTAACTCACTTTTCTTTAAATCTCTACTCCATAAATCTAACTTTTCAGCATAATATGTGGTTACATCACTTCCAAGACTCCATCCACTTTTAAGTCTATTATAAAATACTCCAGCCACACCTCTTCTGTCATCAGCACTACCAGCCTCTAATTCAATAATAGAAGCAAGTGTTATCATTTCATGAATAGAATAGTCACTTTTTTCTATTTCACTTCTATAATTATTTAATTTAGATTCCATATTATCAAGCATTGTTTTAAATATATCTTTAATACTAGCATTAGTATAAAATTCATAAGTATCAGGATATAAATAACCTTCTAGTGAATAATATATTTTACTATTCTTAATTTCATCAGTTAAAAACCAATATTTGTTAATTAATTCATCTAAATATTCTTTATCACTCAATGTCTTTAATACATCTTCTTCACTAATTCCAAATTCTTTATTAACTTTATCTATTAAATAACGCATGTTTTTGCCTTCAATAAATGTTACAGTTTTAGTTTCATTTAAATTAACACTACCCTTTTTTAATGTTTCAATTAGTTCTTTAACATTATCGCTAGTTTTAAGATAATAACTACCATATTCTAAACCATCTGGCTTATTAATCTTTAAATATATTTTATAAGCTAAAACTGATTTAATTAGTCCCTTATCTTTTAAATTATTAGCAATAGAACTATAGTTTTCTCCTTCTTCAACTTTGAAAATAACACTTTCTGCTTTTTTAGAAGGTGAACCTGTTAAAATATAATAGGAAGAAATACTTCCTAAAACTAATACAACTAAAACCCCAATTATTATTAATATTACTTTTTTCACTACTATTCCTCCAAAGAATTTAATATTTTTTCAATAAAATCAAATTCACTTTTTTCTTTAACGGGAGAAAACTTTGTCATATTACCACTTTTACTTAATATATAAGTTGATGCATATACTTTAACTTCTCCACTTTTATTTTTTGATTCATCCGTATATAAAACATATGATGGATGATTATCTTCACATTCAATATTTAATATAATTCTATAGTTTTTACTTTTTCCATTGACATCTTTAATAGATACATAATTATTTTTCATATCCTCTCCTATCTAAAAATCCTTGTAATATTATTACAGCAGCTATCTTATCAATAACTTTTTTTCTCTTAGATCTTCTAGTAGAGTTTTTAATAAGCATATTTTGTGCTTCAACAGTACTCAGTCTTTCATCTTGCATATATACTTTCAATTTAAATTTACTTTCTAATAACTCTTTAAAATGAATACATTCCTTACTTCTATCAGATTCACTGCCATTCATATTTAAAGGATTTCCAAGTACAAAAGCATTTACTTTTTTATCTATTATAATACGTTCCAAAAGAGACAATAATTCATCATAATCATTATATCTCAATACTTCTAATGCACTTGCTATAGTACCAGTTCTATCACTAATAGCGAGTCCTAAAGTTTTACTTCCTAAATCAAGTCCTAAATATATCATTATTTAATATAATTTTCTAGCATCAATTCTAGAATATCCTCTCTTTTAAATTCAAGTATTCTATTTCTACATTCTTTATAACTAGAAATATATCCAGGATCTCCGCTTATTAAGTATGCTACTATTTGTTTAATTGGATTATATCCTCTTTCTTGTAAGTCATTACATATCTTAGTTAATGTATTCTTAGTATTATGATCAATTATTTCTTCGGTATTAACCACTGTAGTTTCATTATTATCCATAAAACTCACTCCTTACATAGAATATTTTAACACACTATACATTTTTTTTAAATACCAAAAATAATAATTGTTTATAACCAATAAAAAAACTCTTACACAAGTATACAAGCCTTGCATAAGAGATTAGTATCCTATTATATATGGGTCACTTTGTGTTCCACTTCCACCGCTCACATAG
>CAZDPZ010000065.1:0-4849 GCA_964507635.1 uncultured Clostridium sp. | reverse complement strand
ATAAAACAGTTGAAATACCTGGTACTAAAATGACAAAAGGTATAGCAGATATTTTAACTAATGAAGGTTTTATTGATGGGTATGATATCGACAAATTATCTGTTGGAGAAATGCTTGTATTAAAACTTAAATATTCAAAAACTAAAGAAAGAGTAATAACTGGACTTAAAAGAATAAGTAAACCAGGATTACGTGTATATGCTAAAGCTGAAGAAATGCCAAAAGTTCTTAATGGACTAGGTATTGCAATTGTTTCAACTTCTAAAGGTCTTATGACTGATAAGGAAGCTAGAAAGAATTCTCTTGGCGGAGAAGTTTTAGCTTATATATGGTAGGTGTAGTATGAGTAGAATAGGAAATAGAATTTTAACTATACCTTCAGGCGTAGAAGTAACACTTGATGGTAATAAAATAACTACTAAAGGTAAATTAGGAACACTTGATTTTAATTATAAAAATGATAGTGTTAATGTAGAAGTAGAAGATGGAAAAGTAGTTGTATCTAGAAAAAATGAATTAAAAACGACTAAACAATTACATGGAACTACTAATGCTGTTATTAATAGTATGTTAATTGGTGTAAGTGAAGGATTTAAAAAAGAATTAGAAATAAATGGTGTAGGATATAAATTTCAAGTTCAAGGAAATAAGATTGTTGTATCAGCAGGTTATTCACATGTTGTTAACATTAGTATTCCTGATGGAATTAAGGTTGAGATGCCAGATAAATCTACTACTGAACTAATTATAAGTGGATATGATAAACAAAAAGTTGGAGAATTCGCTGCAGAAATTAGAAAGATTAGAAAACCGGAACCTTACAAAGGAAAAGGAATTAAGTATAAAGAAGAACATATCCGTCGTAAAGAAGGAAAGAAAGCAGCTTAGGAGTAGGGAGGAAATATGATTAAAAAAGAAACTAAAAATAGTATGAGAGTTAGAAGACATAAAATTATTAGACAAAAGATATCTGGTACACATGAAATCCCTAGATTGTGTGTATTTAAAAGTAACAATGCTATTTATGCACAAATAATAGATGATGTAAAGATGATGACATTAGTTAGTTCTTCATCATTAGAATTAAAACTAAAGGGAAATAATTTAGAAACAGCTACTCAAGTTGGAAAAGACATTGCTTTAAAAGCTAAAAAAGCAAAAATAAGCAAAGTCGTATTTGATCGTGGAGGATATACTTATCATGGTAAAGTTAAAGCTTTAGCAGATTCTGCACGTGAAAACGGATTGGAGTTCTAGGAGGAATTATGAATAATAATAAAAAAACTGAACGTGATCAAAAGAAACTATATGAAGATAAAATAATTTCAATTGGAAAAGTAACTAAGGTTACTAAAGGTGGACGTAATTTCAGATTTTCTGCTACTGTTGCAGTTGGCGATAGAAAAGGAAAAGTTGGAATGGGGACTGGAAAGTCAAAAGAAATTCCAGTTGCAGTAAGTAAAGCAATTAAAGAAGCTGAAAAGAATATTGTAAAGGTTGACTTAGTTGATAATAGAACTATTTCACATGAAGTTATTGGTGTATGCGGAGCTGCTAAAGTATTAATTAGACCTGCTAGAGCAGGACGTGGAATTATTGCTGGCGGAGCATCTAGAATCGTTTTAGATTTAGCTGGTGTTAAAGATGTAGTATCTAAATCATTAGGTAGTAATACCCAAATAAATACTGCAAAAGCAACAATTAAAGCATTAGAATCTCAAAGAAATGTAGCACATATAGCAACACTTAGAAATAAAACTGTTGAGGAGGTGCTTAAATAATGAAACTAAATGAATTAAGTAAAATTGAAGGCGCTACTCATAGAAGAAAAATAGTAGGTCGTGGACCAGGTAGTGGAAGAGGTAAAACTTCAGGACGTGGAGAAAAAGGACAAAAAGCAAGAAGTGGAGCATCAATTCCAGCATGGTTTGAAGGAGGACAAACTCCATTATATAAAAGAGTACCTAAAAAAGGATTTAGTAATGCCAGATTTGAACGTAAGTATTCAATTATAAATGTATGCGATTTAAACAGATTTAAGGATGGAGAAATAGTTACTCCTGAATTAATGAAAGAATGTGGACTAGTAAAGAAAGAACTAAATGGAATTAAAGTTTTAGGTAGTGGAAAATTGGAAAAGAAGTTAACTGTAAAAGCTAATGTATTTACTAATAGTGCTATTAATAAAATAGAAGAAATGGGTGGAATTACGGAGGTGATTTAAAAATGTTTGCAACGTTTAAGCAAATATTTAGATCTTCAAATAAAGATTTAAGAATTAGAATATTGTTTACTTTAGGCGTTTTATTCATTTTTGCACTTGGTAATTCAATTACGGTTCCTGGTATGGATCCTATAAATGGAGACATTGGATTCTTAGAGTTATTTAATGCTATGAGTGGTGGAGGTCTTAAGCAATTTTCAATATTTGCATTAGGAGTTATGCCATATATTACAGCATCTATTATAATTCAAATACTTCAAATGGATATTATACCTTATTTTAAAGAATTAAAAGAAATGGGAGAAGAAGGAAGAAGAAAAATAGCTAAAATAACTAGATATACTGGTTTAGCTATAGCATTTATTCAAGGATTCTTTTATCCAATGATGTTCTTTGGAAAAGGAACTTATAGTGTAATGGAATGTTTAAACATATCACTTATATTAACCGCAGGAACAGCGTTCTTGTTATGGTTAGGCGATCAAATTACTGAAAAAGGACTGGGTAATGGAGTATCTTTATTAATTATGGCTGGTATTGTTAATACATTACCAAATATGTTTGTTAAAGCATTTACATCATTAATACCTGATGCTAGTAATACAGTAATTGGATGGGTAACATTTGGAATATTTATATTATTATATTTAGGTATAATAGTAGGAGTTATATGGGTTCAAGAAGCAGAAAGAAGAATACCTATTCAGTATTCTAACAGAAGTTCTTCATCTTATGGAGGACAACAAACTTTCTTACCATTGAAGCTTAATTCAGCAAGTGTAATGCCAGTAATTATAGCAAGTGTAATTATGGGAATTCCTACAATATTGTCATATTTTATAAAGAATGCTAAAGTATTATCATTTTTTACAAATTATTTATCAACATCTAAACCAGTTGGATTTGTAATATATATTTTACTTATTATAGCATTTACTTATATTTATACATTTATGTCAATAAATCCTGAAGAGTTAAGTAAAAATCTTAATAATAATGGTGGATATATTCCAGGAATTAGACCAGGAAGTGAAACTAAACAATATATATCAAAAGTTTTAGGTAGAATTACTTTTATGGGAGCTATTTTTATAGCTATTATAGCAGGTTTACCAACTATATTTACTTCAATAACTGGACTTGATAATTCAATTACATTAGGAGGTACATCTATACTTATTGCTGTGGGGGTAATACTTGAAACTTATAAACAACTTGAAAGTTCAGTTGCATCAAGAAATTATAATAATAGGAGATAATTATGAATTTAATTTTAATCGCACCACCAGCTGCTGGAAAAGGAACTCTAGCATCTAAATTAATAGATAAATATGGGCTAATAAGTATATCAGCTGGTGAACTTTTAAGAGGAGTAGATGAAAATACTGAATTAGGACAAGAAATCAGAAGAATTCAAGCAACTAGGCAACTTGTAGATAATAAAATAACTAATGCTTTGATGAAAGAAAGATTATCTAAAAGTGACATTTTAAAGCATGGATTTATTCTAGATGGATATCCAAGAAGTATGGAACAAGTAGAAGCTATAACTGAAATGTGCAAGGAATTAGGAATCAAAATAGATTATGCTGTTTTACTTAATGTACCATATGATGTCGCACTTAAGCGTACACTTGGAAGACAAATTTGTCCTAAATGTAAAAAAACATATAATAAATTAACAGGAAGTAGTGTTCCTAAGGTGGAAAATATGTGTGATGAATGCAAAATAGAATTAACAACAAGAAATGATGATAATGAAGAAACTCTTAAAAAAGGATTTGAAGTGTATAATAAAAATGCATTACCTGTAGTAGAGCATTATAGAAATTTAGGAATGTTGGTTGAAATTGATTCAACACATACCCCAGAAGAAACATTTAAAGAATTTGAAAGACTAGTGATTAATAAATGATTCACATAAAAAATAAAAAAGAAATAGAACTAATGAAAATTTCTGGTAATATAACTTATGAAGTGTTAATGAACTTAAAAGATATAATTAAATCGGGAATGAGTACTAAAGATATAGACAAATATGTTCATGATTATATTATTAGTCATGATGCTACACCATCTTTTCTTGGATATGAAGGATACCCTGCTAGTGCATGCGTTAGTATTAATGAAATGGTAGTGCATGGTATACCAAGTGATAGAATTATTAAAGATGGAGATATAGTAAAAGTGGACGTTGGTTCTATATATAAAGGATATCATTCAGACTCAGCTTATACATATATAGTTGGGGAAGTTGATGAAAAAACTAAGAAATTAGTTGAAAATACACAAAAAGCTTTATATAAAGGCATAAGTGTAGTAAAGAATGGAGTTAAACTAAATAAGGTTTGCGCTGCAATAGGCAGTGTTGCTAAGCAAAATGGTTACGGAGTGTTTACTTGCTTGACAGGACATGGTGTTGGAAAAACACTTCATGAAGATCCATATGTTCCAAACTATAGTAATCATGAAAGTGAGGGAATCATTCTTAGAACAGGAATGACTATAGCTATTGAACCTATGTTTAGTTTAGGTACAAAGGAAGTGTGGCTAGAACCAGATAACTGGGGAATAGTTACTCGTGATGGGAGTAAAGCTGCACACTTTGAACATACAATTCTTGTA
>CAZDPZ010000064.1:0-5088 GCA_964507635.1 uncultured Clostridium sp. | reverse complement strand
GAGCACAAGACTGAAAATCTTGGTGTCGTTGGTTCGATTCCAACTGAAGCCACCATTGTATTTTTTGCGGGAATGGATTTAGAGAAAAATAGTACTCTAGTCGAATTTCTGCAGACATGCATATTGTATTTAAGATCGTACGGTGAGTTTAATCATTGTGCGCTCATAGCTCAATTGGATAGAGCATTTGACTACGGATCAAAAGGTTGGGGGTTCGACTCCTCTTGAGCGCACCATATCGGGAAGTGGCTCAACTTGGTAGAGCATTTGGTTTGGGACCAAGGGGTTGCAGGTTCAAATCCTGTCTTCCCGACCAATATGGATTAAAAAAGCCATTTTATGGTTTTTTTATTTGTAATTTAATATGTATCAATTATGCTAAACAATTTTTTAATTTTAACGTATTCTATATCAAATCTTATTCCGTGATAATAAGTTACATACTCATTTGTTTCGGTATTTTTTTTACATCCTATATTAAAAACTATGGCTATTTGCCCATTTTTAATTAAATCTATAAAATTTTCAAATGAAACTAATTTATAAAATGCAATATGTTCATATTTATAGTAATAATAATTATTTTCTATTTTTGATTTTGCATTTATTATAGCTAAATATTTTAATTTCTTTAATAATATTTCATTTAAATCTTTAAAATCCCAAAATAGATTTCTATCAATAATTACATTTTTTTTATCAAATATATATAAAATGATTTTTTCTTCTTTTTCGTTTATATTAAGTAAAAAGCCAAAATCGTTGTGGGTTTTAATAATTTTGGTAGTCAAAGTTGTGCAAACAAATGCTTTAGTATTAGGAATGTTTTTATATAGATAGCCACATTTATTTACTAAATATTCTACTCCACATAATTTTGACTTTGCATTTTCTGATATTTTTGGCATACAACTGAATAGAGTTAGATTTTGTGTGCTTTTTTGTGTTCTTGTCTTGATTTCAATATCATCATAGTCTGCTTCTCTTTTCAAATTTGGTTCATTTCCTAATAAAATTTCAAATGTGTTTCCAACGCCACCTTTTCCGTTATACATACTCTTAATATATCCTAATTTTTTAATTTCGATAAATTTTTCCTTTAGATTTTTTATTTTTTTTTCAAATACATTTTCTTCCATCTTTTAATTTCCTCCTAATATTATTATTTCTTCTTTACACATAATACACTTTAATATTTTTTTAACTTGGGTTGTTTTTATTATATATGGTAAAATATAAATATGAACAATAAAGATATCAAAGATATATTAAGTGACAACTTGAAAAAAATTACAGAAGACAATAACTTTCTTTTTATATCTTTTGAAAACAGATTATTATTAAGAATTACGCATATTTTTGAAAAGCAACATATTTCTTTTAATAGCAATATTATTAAAAAATATTTAGATGAATACTTAATTAATAATTTAATAAGTTCTAATAGTGACATACTCTTAAAGTATAATGATATACTATTAAAATATAATCAAATAATTGTTTCTTATATTCAAAACAAGACAGACGTTAATATTATTAAAAAAGCCACTCTACAATTTATTGATAAACTATCCAATTGTAATAAAGAAAATCATTATATAGAATTGACAAATAATTTTATGGAATATATTATGTCAGTAATATATGTATATGATAATGCCTCACTTATTTCTGATATTCGTTCTAGAATAAGTTTAGATACAAAAGAAATTATAACAGAATGCAACAAAAATAATTATAACTATTTTATTTCGTCTTTAAATGATATTATAAAGAAATTAATTGTCACAATAAAATAAAGTAGCAACATTAGTTGATTAGAAAGGAAAACAAAATATATGGACCTAGATTATTTGAAAAAAAATTGTCCGATTTATATTATAGGACACTCAAATATTGATACTGATGCGGCAGTTTCTTCAAAAATATTATGTGAAATATTTAATCATTTTGGAATAAAATCATTTTATGCTATTTTAAATGGGGAATATAATGCGAATTTAGGCAATAAAAGAATGATAAATGATTGTATGAATTTTAAACCTGTGATAATTAATAAGAATGATGCAAAAAATTATAATTGGTTTTTTGTTGACCATAATGACAGGTGCCAATCAATAGGAAATTTTGGTAATGTATTAGGAGCGATTGATCATCATGTCAATACAAATAGTATTAAAAATATTCTTTTATCCGATATTTGTTGTACTGCTCTATTTATTTACAAATTATTTAAAGATAAATATGACTTTTCTTCTGATCAAAAAAAACAAATATTTTATGCATTTTTAAGTGATTCAAACTTTGGCAAATCATCAAGATATAAAAAGTCTGATGGAAAATTAGCAGATGAATTGGGATTTTCTAGTTCCTCTAAAGGTTACAATAATTATTTTAAGCGATTCTTTATTCCTACGGATTTGTCTAGAGGAATGAAATTCTGTATGAAAAATGGATATAAAAAATTTAATTTTGATAATAATATGTTTGAAAGTAATTATATAGAACAATTTGGTACGAAAGGGTTGCCAGAGTATGTATCAACAATTAAAAGCAAAAATAATTATTTAGGTATTTGGATTGATTATGAACAAAGTAAAACTTATGTATACTTTAATTATAAAGGTAGTATAAAAAAGTTTAAATATAGATATATAGCGTCTAGAGCTAGTACTATCATTCCAGGTATATTAAAATATATTAAAACTTTTTCTTAGCCTTAATTATCTATGCTTTTGATTGTAATTTTTATAAATATAATGTAAAATGTATAATGTAATTTATGAAATGTGTTACGAAGCATTAGAGAATAAATTCAAAGTACTAGGGAGAAAAAAATATGGAAAATGATATTTACAATAAGGTAATCGAATTTAAAAGGAAATATCCGCTTACAGTTGCTTTTAGACTAAAAAAGCATTCAAAAATTGTGCAAGTGCATCTTAATCCAGGTGAAAAAATTATATATGCTTTTTGTGGTCAAAAGAATTATCAATCGTGGGTCCTAATAAATTCATGCGTAGTTGTTTTAACAAGTAAAAGAATATTAATAGGTCAAAAACGTGTATTATGGGGATATTTTTTCACAACAATAACTCCGGACATGTATAATGATTTAAAAGTAAGAAAGAATCTTATTTGGAGTGATGTTGAAATAGATACAGTCAAAGAAAACGTCTATATTTCTAATTTAGATCCTATGGGAGCAATTGAAATTGAAACTATAATAACGGAATTTATGATGACAGAAAAAAGAAAATATGCCAAAAAAATCATATAATTTTCTTTTTATTTTTCTTTTTTTCTTTTTTTCTGGTGTTTCAAATGTATTTGCAAGTGATATTTCTTTATATAGTGAGCGATATATTTTATATAATCTAAATGAAGATGAAATATTAACTGAGAGTAAATCACATGAAGAAACAAATATAGCAAGTTTAACAAAAATTATGACAGTACTAGTGGCTGTAGAAAATATTGATAATTTTGATAAAAAGATTACAATTACGGATAAAATGTTAAAAAACATAGCATGGGACGTTGCAGTTATCGGATTAAAAACTGGTGATAAAGTAACTTATAATGATTTGTTATATGGTTCAATTTTGGGGAGTGGCGCTGATGCTGTTAATGCTTTAGCAATATCCATTTCAGGTGATTTTGACAAATATACATCATTAATGAATGAAAAAGCAAAACTTTTAGGTATGAAGAATACGAAATATGCTAATGTTACGGGTTTATATGATAAAGATAATTATAGTTCTGCATACGATATTGCTTTACTTTTGAAATATGCTCTTAAAAATGAAAAATTTAAAGAGGTTTTCGAGACAAAACAATACACAACATCTAATAATAATAAGATTAAAAGTACAATTTATAGTTACAACACAAAAAATGACGTTGATGTTTCTTATATTACTGGAGCAAAGACTGGATATATTTCAAAAGCTGGATACTGTTTAGCATCAACGGCTACAATTAACAAAGTTGATTATTTATTTGTATCATTAAATTCATTTTCTGATGTATCAGCATCTCATATAAAAGACGCAATAAATATTTATACATATTATAGTAGTAATTACAGCTATCAAACTATTGTCACTAATGATGATGTTATAGTAACGCTTCCAACAAAGTACGCTAAGGAAAAAAACGTAGATATCGTTTCAGGCGTAAATATTAAAAAATATTTAAAAAATGATTTTGATAAAAGCAAAGTAGAATATGATTATAAAGGATTAGAACAAATATCCTACTTTACAAAAGAGGGAATCACAATAGGAAATGTTAAAATAATGTATGATGGAAAAGAACTTTCAAGTTTCGATGTAATTTATAAAGCGACTTTATCATTTAGCATTTTATCATTTATTTGGCTAAATAAACTGTATATATCGTTGTTTCTAATCATAATAATACTGTTAGTATTAATAAAGAAAAAATTAAAAAAGAAAAGAAAAACAAAAAAAATATATAAATATTAAGTTGACAACAAGCTAATAAATCTTTAAAATGTAAGTAGAGGGAATATACCTCTAGAAAGAGAGTAATGGAGGAAAATTATGAATGACGTAATGATCTCCATTTTGCTTGTAGTAGTTGGATTATTTGTTGGTGCTTTCATAATGATATTAATAAACAAGTTGAAAGTAAGCCAAGCAAAAAAAGACGCTGATAAATTAATTCAGGAAGCTAAACGTGAAGCTGAAAGGGTAAAACGTGATAGTGTAGCTGAATTAAAAGAAGAAAGTTATAAACTAAAAAATCAAACCGATGCTGAGATTAAAGAGAAGAAACGCGAACTTAATGACTTTAATCAAAGAATAGATTCTAGAGAAAAAGGTTTAAACAAGAGAGATGAAATATTAACTGAAAGAGAAAAAAACCTTGATCAAAAAGATAAAAATTTATTAGCTAAGCAAAAAGAAATTCAAGAAAAAGATGCAAAAATGGAGAAAATTCTAAAAGAGCAGATAGCTCTTTTAGAAAAAATTTCTGGTTTTTCAAAGGAAAAAGCTAGAGAAATGGTTCTTAAAAAAGTAGAAGAAGAAATGAATAAAGAAATTTCTGAATACTTAA
>CAZDPZ010000063.1:0-5110 GCA_964507635.1 uncultured Clostridium sp. | reverse complement strand
TACTCTTCCATAGTTATTTAAATACTCATCTTCCTCATATCTAATACCATTCCACTGTCTATTAGTTACTTCAAATATATGATTTAATCTATTAGATAATGCTTCATCTGGTCCAAAAATTCTAAAATTTTTATTCTTTTCATTTAATTTTATAATATCCCTTATAAAATATCCAAGTTCCATCATATCTTGAGTTATTAATTCACCCGGAGTGTTAACTTTAACACCATAATTTTTAAAATCTGGCACAATTAATTCTTTTAATAAACTTCCACCGTTTGTAATAGGATTAGCACTCATTCTTAAATTACCTTTAGGATGCATTTCTCTTAACTCTTTAATTAAAGTACCATTTTCATCAAATAATTCTTCTGGTTTATAACTTTTAAGCCAAGAATATAATAAATCTAAATTTTCTGGATGTTCAGAGTTCACAGCAAATGGTATTTGATGTGCCCTAAAAGTACCTTCAATTTCTTTATTATTTGCAGTTTTAGGCCCGCTCCATCCTTTAGGTGATTTTAAAATAATCATAGGATACGTCGCTCTTTTATATAATCTAGTTTTACTTTTTATAATTTTTATATCTTCAATGCATCTATCTAATGTTTTTGCCATTATTTCATGCATTTTAGCAGTAGTATTTGCTTCAACTATATAAGGATCCCATCCCATTCCTTCAAAATAACTAACTAGCTCATCTTCTGGTATTCTAGAAAGTACAGTAGGATTAGCTATCTTATATCCATTTAAATGAAGAATAGGAAGTACTACTCCATCAGTTAAAGGATTTATAATTTTATTTAATTGCCAAGATGCTGCTAAAGGTCCTGTTTCCGCTTCTCCATCTCCAACTACACAAGCAGCTATTAAAGATGGATTATCTAAAACAGCCCCAAAAGCATGAGATAAACTATATCCAAGTTCTCCACCTTCATTTATACTTCCCGGCGTTTCAGGAGCTACATGTGAAGAAATTCCACCCGGAAAACTAAATTGTTTAAATAGTTTTTTAAGCCCTTCCTCATCTTGTGTTATATTAGGATATACTTCACTATATGTTTCTTCCAAATATGTATTTCCGACAATGGCCTCGCCTCCATGACCAGGACCAGAAATATAAATCATATTTAATTTATATTTTTTAATTATTCTATTTAAATGAACATATATAAAATTTTGCCCAGGAGCTGTACCCCAATGTCCTACTAAAGTAGATTTTATATCATCCATTCTAAGTTCCCTTTTTAATAATGGATTATCTTTTAAATATAACTGCCCAACTGATAAATAATTAGTTGCTCTAAAATAAGCATTTATCTTTTTTAATTCAATATCACTTAATGCTTTCATATTCCCTCCTTATTCTAAATTAATTATACTATAAATTAATAATTAAAAAAAGAGTTATAAAACTCTTTCACATAAATCTTCATACTTACTTCCATGTGGATTTATAATAAATTGTCTTGTTTCTTCATCAATAATTTTAATTTTAATATCCAATCTATTCTTAGGAAGATTATCTTCAATTAAATCAGCCCACTCAATAATACATACTCCTCTTTTATTAAAGTACTCACTTATTCCTATATCTTGTTTAGAATCACTTAATCTATATACATCCATATGAAATAATGTCATTTCAGCATTTTCATATTCCTTAATAATATTAAATGTAGGAGAAGTAATATTCTCAGTAATCCCTAAAGCTAAAGCAAAAGCCTTAGTAAAAACAGTTTTACCACTACCCAAGTCTCCTTCTAAACATATTACCATATTAGGAAATTTTTCACTTTCAATATTCTGAGCCAATTCCATTGTCTCATCTTCAGAATAAGTTGTTATTTTATATTGCATTTTCTTCACCATATTCATTTTAACATTAATAGAAAAACATATACAAGACTTTTTTGTCACTTTACAATTTTTTATCTAGTTTTTTGTCTTGTACAAAGATATTTATACACCATACAATAGTCTAGGAGGAAAAAATATGTATTTTGATGAAAACAATAACTATTTTGATTTTATTTCAAATGACAAAGAATATGAAATTAATAAATATGTAGACAAAACTAAATCATTTACAACAAATATTAATATAGATAGTATTAACTTTAACAGAGATAATAATAATTTATTAAGTCCACTAGAAGGGTTTAATAAAGGCAATATGTTTAATAATTTATACTCACAATATAAAAATCATGTATATAAATTGAGTGTAAATAATAAGCAAGACGAATTATTATATAAAATACAAATGTATAACTTTGCTATAAAAGATTTAGGTCTTTATCTAGATATTTATCCTAATGATACTAAAATATTGAATGAATTATTAACTTATAAAAATAATTTAGATATTTTAAAAAAAGAATATTCTATTAACTATAATCCTATAACTATAAATGAAGTAAATGACAAAACTAATTGGTCTTGGATTAATAATCCTTGGCCTTGGGATAAGGGAGGTAATGAATAATGTTTAGATATGAGAAAACCTTAGAATATCCTATAAATGTAAAGAAAAAAGATATTAAAATGACAAAATATTTAATAACACAATTTGGAGGCCCAGATGGAGAACTAGGAGCCTCATTAAGATATTTAAGTCAAAGATTCACAATGCCTGATGAAAAAGGAAAAGCTCTTTTAACCGATATCGGAGTAGAAGAATTAGGACATGTAGAGATGATATGTACTATGGTTAGTCAATTATTAAAAGAGGCTACAATAGAAGAATTAAAGAATAATGGTTTAGAAGGATGGTATACTTCACATAAAAGAGGAATTTTTCCATTTGATCAGTCAGGTGTTCCATTTACAAGTGCATATATTGCTTCAACAGGAGATGCAATAGTCGATTTACAAGAAGATATGGCCGCAGAAGAGAAAGCAAGAGCAACCTACGAAAACTTAATGGATTTAACAACCGATGAAAGTTTACTTGCTCCACTTAGTTTCTTAAGACAAAGAGAAATAGTTCACTATACTAGATTTAAAGAATTACATGAATATTATAAAAGTAAGGGATATTAGTTACTAATATCTCTTTTTATAAATATAAAATTACTTATTAAATACAATATTATAATATTTATTACTAGTATTATTATTCCCCTATTCAATGTTAAATTAATATTTAATAATTCATTCATTACTTTAAGTTCATTGATATTTTCAAATATAGTAAAATCTAAATAAGGTAAGAAAGAGTATTCAATTATATTAAAATTTATCCCAAAAAATAATTGAGAAATAATACTTCCAAATAAATATATAAATGTGCTTATTCCACAAGATAACGAACTACTTTTAGTAATAGTACTCAAAAAGAAAGCAAAAGTACTTATAAAGAATAAAGGAATAGTATATACAAAACATTTAATAATTTCTTTTATATAAATATGTACACTTATGTAAATACTCATAAACAGTGTATAAGATACAATACTTAATATTAAAAACAATATAATTATTATATAAACACATAATAATTTAGATAAGAGTATTTTATATCTTTTATAAGGTTTAGATAAATATATATTAAAAGTTCCATTATTATATTCGTTTGATACTATTGAACCAGCTATTAATGTACATAATATTCCAAGAAAAGGTATAACACTATATATTATTTTAAATGAAGAAAATTCCTTATTAATTAAAACTATTATTGCAAATGTAATGATTATTATTACACACATAATAACTAGTTTTATTATACTTAATTTTTTAAATTCATTTACTATTAAGTTAATCATTATTCTTCACCACTAATACTTAAAAATTCTTTAGTTACTAAATTTGTTTGTTCAAAAATCCTATATACTTTTATATTGTTATTTACTAGTTCTTCATTTATTTTACTTATTATTTCATCGCTTTCATATACACAGAGCTCTTCACATACATTATAATTATTAAGAATAACTTTAGTTTTAGAATAATCATCTACTTCAAATTCTATATACTTTTTATTACTATTTTTTTCTATTAACTTTTTACTAACAATCTTACCAGAATCAATGAATAATACAACATCACATATAGCTTCTATTTCACTAAGCATATGAGAAGATATAATAATAGTAGTATCTTTAAGTGATAATAATAATTCTCTTAATTTCTTTATACCAATAGGATCTAATCCATTAGTAGGTTCATCAAGTATTAATATATGTGGATTATTCATCAAAGCACAAGAAACACCCATTCTTTCTTTCATACCAAGTGAATAAGTCTTAAACTTACTTCCTAAATACTTTTCCATATTTGCTATTCTTACAATGCCTTTAATTGTTTCATCATCTACCCCTTTAAACATCCTTTTAAATATTTCATAGTTAGTTTGACCTGTTAATTCTTTATACATTTGTGTTTGTTCAATAGAACATCCAACATAACTAATTGATTCCTCATAATTATCTTTCAAACTTATGCCATTATAAAATATGTCCCCCTTATCCATTTTATATAGACCTACCATACACTTTAATAATGTACTTTTCCCTGCTCCATTCTTTCCAACTAATCCAACTATATCACCTTCATTAACATCAAAATTAATGTCATTAAGTAACATTCTGCCATTAATACTCTTAGATAAATTTTTAACTTCTATTATTTTTTTCATATTTTTTCCTTTCATAAAAAGAATTATATATTATAGTTTTTTTAAGTCAAATTAAGAAAAAATCATAATTATATATAAGTTCATATCAAAAAAGAATTATTACTTATAATAATAATTCTTTTTTATGGTACTTTTTTTAACAAAAATTAAATATCATTCAAATCTACATTTTCTTCAGTAATTAAATCTTTAAATAATTCTTTAAATTTAGCAATTTCTTTTACTTTAGCATCTTCATATACTACTTGTGTCCTACAAATAGCTTTATAAAAATGTTTAATTTTAACTACTTTTTGATTTTCATATAAAGCAAGAGAAAAAGCATTCATAACTAAAGTTAAAGCAATATCAGGATATCTATTTCCTATTTCATATATTCTTTTATATTCATCAGTCATATTGACTAAAAATTTAAATATTTTTTGTTTAATAAAATCCGTATATTCTAATTTTACACCTGTTCTCTTT
>CAZDPZ010000062.1:0-5352 GCA_964507635.1 uncultured Clostridium sp. | reverse complement strand
CTTTCCTCTACATAAAATATTATGCAGCGTTTGTCTAAAAAATTATTATTCACCATATACTACTTTTTCTAAATCACTAATTCTCTTTAGCAAATCAACATTAGTAACACCTTTGTTAGAGTTAGCAAGTTCAATTGAAGATTTTAAATTTCTAATTTCGGATTTTAATTTAGCATTATCAGATTCTAGTACTTTTATCTCTGATAATAATCTTTTTGTAGTATTTTCAAAGTCAACATAGTCTTTAATAACCAAATCAAGATATTGATCTACTTCTTGTGGTCTATATCCTCTAGCATCAATTTTAAACTCTTTATCTAGTATTTCTCTAGCTGTTAAAAATTTCTTATCTTCAAACATCTTCTTAGCCTCTCTTCCAATATAATTTTACGACAATATATATTATTTGTCAATTTAAAAGCAATAAATCATTTATTGCTTATAATATCAATAATACACTTTCTAATTTCTTCACTAAACTCATTAAAAACACTATCTATATTTTTAATATGGCCTCCTTTAAGACTATATTACTATAAAATTAATTGTATTTCATTACTTTCGACAAAACTAGATATTATTTTTTTAAAGAACTAATATATTCTATGATATTATCAAAATTATTTGAATCAATATCTCTTAATTCAATATTATAAGAAATAATATTATAATTATTATCTTTATTTATTATGTGATCTATAGCTGAATAGTCCAAATTTATGTATTTTATCCTTGTATCATTATATTTTATATTTATGGTTACATTAGGGTTATTTATAACGCCAAAATTTGTATTATATTTTTCATTATATTTATTAATATAATCTAATAATGTAATAGTATATTGTGATTCTTTAGAACTAATTATTTTTTCTTCTGAATCAATAATCAAATCTTTTATAAAGCTCAAATCGTAATATTTACTATTAAATAAATTCATCCATTTATTGTCATTTGTAATTAGTATTTCATTATTTTTTAAATAGTATATGGTATTATCATATATTAAATATCCAGATTCATCATAAATACTACTTTCATACATGGTTAGATTAGAAGCAGTACTATAATTTAATTTAGTTATTACATCATCCATATTTTTACTAATTATTAATGTATAATTATTTGAAATAGAATTAAATAGCGATAAAACTGCTTCTTTATTACTGGAGATAACTGGAGTAATATTCTCCTGCTGATTGTTTTTTTTATTTGCAGTTAAAATAAATCCAAAAGCAAATGCAATAATAACTACATAAACAATTAATTCCGTTTTCATCCTATTATTTTTTATTTTTTTTACATCACTTGACTCTTCTTCTTTTTTAAAAATATTCTTTAACATAACTTTTCTCCTAAAAGATTAATATTTCTATTACCATTTAAAAAATCTTTTATATTCATTTCTTTTTTTCCACTAGGTTTTACTCTCGTTATAATTAATTCTTTATCCTTACATTTTACTCCTATACCATTTTCATATATAGATATTATCTGTCCAATATCACCATTTGTTTTACTTCCTAGTTTACTTTCACATATTTTAATTATTTCTCCATTTAAAACACTATATCCTATAGGAAAAGGATAAAGACCTCTTATCTGATTAAATACCATATAAGCATCTTTATCATAATCAATATGTTCTTCTTCTTTTTTAATATTGTATGCAAATGTTACTTCACTATCATTTTGCTTTATTCTTTTTGCTGTTTCATTAAATATAGAAGGTAGTGTTTTAATAAGTAAATCACACCCTAATAAGCTTAATTTATCATGAATTGTACCTACATTATCATATTCTTCAATTGTTATTTTTTCTTGTGAAATAATATCCCCATCATCCATATGTTCATCCATATACATTATAGTTATTCCAGTTTCTTTATAACCATTTATTATTGCCCTATGTAATGGGCTTCCACCCCTTAATTTAGGGAGAAGTGAAGCGTGAACATTAATTGCTTTATATTTAGGTGTATTTAGAAGTATACAAGGTATTATTTGTCCATAAGCACAAGTAATTATTATATCTGGTTTAACTTCTAAAACTCTTTTATAATCTTCCCTTATTTTATTAGGAGTAAACACTTCAATATTGTTTTTTATAGCATATTCTTTAACTGGACTAGGTGTCAAAATATGATATCTTCCAACATAAGAATCAGGCTGACTTACAACTAAAACAACATTAGTTTCACTTACTAATGATTCTAATACAGGTATACTAAATTGTGGCGTTCCCATAAATACTACTTTTTTATCTTTCATATAATACTCCTTATAAAATTATATTAGATATTTATATTAATATCAAGTTTAACATCTTTAATAATTATTTCATTTAACTTATTTAATACATTAATTAATTCATTATTATCTTTATATTTAATCATTATATTAAATCTATATCTATTATTTAATTTAACTATATTTGATACACTTGGTCCTATAATTATATACTTATCACTTAAGTTATTATCTAAAAATTTCTTTACTTTGTTTGAAGCAGACCCTGCAATATCAAAAACACTACTACTCACTACAATTGAGCAAATATAGTAATATGGTGGATAATTTAATTTCTTTCTAATATTCATTTCATAGTTATAAAAATCTTCATAATTTTCTTTTATAACAGAAGAATATACATAATTATCTATGTTATAAGTTTGTATTACTACTTTTCCAGGTAAATTAAACCTTCCAACTCTACCAGAAGTTTGACTTAATAATTCATATGTTATTTCAGCACTTCTAAAATCAGGAATTGAAAGTAATGTATCAGGATTAATTATTCCAACTAATGAAACATTTTCAAAATTAAGTCCTTTTGAAATCATTTGAGTACCTACTAAAATACTATACTTATTATTAGAAAATTCATTTATAAGTTTTTGATGAGCATTTTTACTACTCGTTGTATCTGAATCCATTCTAAGAACACTAGTATTATATTTTTTCTTGATTAAATCTTCTAATTTTTCTGTTCCTAACCCTAAATCTTTTATTGCATCTTCCTTACATTTAGGACAAATAGTACTATAATTTACTCTATAGCCACAATAATGACATGAATAAGTTTTACTACTTTTATGATATGTAAGAGAAATATCACAGTTAGGACATTTATATACATATCCACAATTTGTACATGACAAATACGTTGAATATCCTCTTCTATTTAATAATAATATTATTTGTTCTTTTCTCTCTAATGCCAATTTTATTTCTGAATCTAAAACACTACTTATAATATAATTATGTTTTTTAGCTTCGCTTTCCATATCGACAAGTTCATATTTTGGACTCATTTTACTAATTCTATTATTTAGTTTTAATAAGTGATATACTCCCTTTTTACCTCTAGCATACTGCTCTAAAGATGGAGTAGCACTACCTAAAACAACTTTACATTTATTATATTTTCCTCTTAAAAAAGCAATATCTATAGCATTATATTTTGGATTGTTTTCCTGTTTATATGTTTGGCTTTGACATTCATCTACGATAATTATTCCAATATTTTTTATAGGAATAAATATGGCACTTCTAGCACCAACTACTACAGATACTTTACCATTCATTATTCTCCTATATTCATCATACTTTTCGCCTTCACTTAAAGCACTATGAAATACAGCAACATTTTCTCCAAATACACTAACAAATCTTTCAACAATTTGAGGTGTTAATGATATTTCAGGTACTAATACAATAGCAGTTTTACCATTCTTTAAAACATTCTTAATAATTTCAATATATATTTCAGTTTTTCCACTTCCAGTTACTCCATGCAAAAGAAATTTATCATCCTTACTTTTAATTATTTCTTCATAAGTATTTTTTTGCTCATTAGTAAGAAAAATTTCTTTTTTATTACCTTTATTATAAAGTACTTTTCTATTAATTTCAGTTTTATATTCTATTACTATACCTTTACTAATTAAATTTCTTAAAGAATTACCATTTATACTACTTTTTAATATTTCTTTATCTTTAATTATATTTAATAATTCTATCTCTCTTTTATTTCTTTTATTTAATTCAATATATTCGTCTATATTAAAGGAACTATTTAATTTAACTTTCGTTTCATATTTTCTATTAATATTAGTTTTAATTGAAGCCTTTAGTGCTCTTGGAAGCATAGCTTGATAGCAAGATATTAAGTTAGTTATTAAAGTTTTACTCATTATTTTACCAAGACTTAATAACTCATCATTTAGATAAAAATCTTTTTCAACAATACTTACTATACTTCTATATTTAATATTATTATCTATATTATTATGTATTTTAAGAACAAATCCTTCAATTTGTTTAGTTCCAAAAGGAACCATTACTTTATGGCCCACTTTTATATCTTTTATTAAATTATCTGGAATAATATAGTCAAATACTTTATTTAAAGTTTTAACTTGATATTCTATTAATACAGAAGCTATCATTATATACCTTTCAAATATGGATTATTCTTAATTTCATATTCAACTGTAGTATCGTTTCCATGACCAGGGTATATGTGTACATTAGTAGACATATATTTAAATATTTTTAAACTTTTAAACATTTCTTCTTCATGATCTTCTTCAAAATTACCAATACTTTCTTTAAATAAGAAATCTCCAGTAAATAATATATCATTATTATCGAAATAATATGATACGCTATCCATTGTATGACCTTTTGTTTCTATTATTTTAAATTCAAATGTATCTATTTTAACTTTTCCACTCATTTTATAATCAATTATTTTAGCACTTGGAAATAAACTTTTAAATTCTTCTAAGCATCCAACATGATCAAAATGATAATGAGTAACTAATATGCCTTTTACTTTAAGACCTTTAGTATTTATTTCAGTAAGTATTTTTTTTTGATCACTTCCAGGGTCCACTATTAAACAACTTATTCCATCATGAATTATATAACAATTCTCATCAAGAAAACCAGTTACTATTCTAATTACTTCTATCATAATTCGTCTCCTTTAAATATATTAATTAACTCATCTAAACAAGTAATAGTTGTGTATCCTTTTGTATTATTTTCTGAATTAAATCTAATAGGAATTCCTCCGCTATCAGACCATTCTTTTAAATTTCCAGAATAATCATCCACTAATATTGCATCTTTACTATGTATCATTTTTGTTTTAGATATTTCTTTTGGCACTAAAATAATAGTAATGCTTTTAAAATATTTTCTTAAGTAATTAGTTTTTACAACACCTTCATCTAAAGAATTTACATGTGTTAAAATGCTTATTTCAAATAATCCACTATCTATTAATTTATAAATACAATTTATAGAATCATTTAATATATTTTTATCATTTACTATATCATT
>CAZDPZ010000061.1:581-5394 GCA_964507635.1 uncultured Clostridium sp. | reverse complement strand
AGAAGTACCTAGAATAATCATATTAGCATTATTTCTATTAAATTCTTTCTTAGTTTGATAAAGAAATTGATTAAATAAAATAACTCCACCTGAATAATCAACTCCTAAAAGACAAGCTAGACCAGGATCTTTTATACTATCAAATACAAAAGGATACATTGCAGCTATTGTTACTGATGGAATTGGGGTTCCTACACGTTCTTCTATATCATTTGCTTCAAATATTGGAAGCATGCTTTTAAGAATTTTTTCTTGTTCAAATCTTAAAACAAGTCCTTTCATTCCCATAGCATCTAAATAATTTTTTACTTGAACTTTTTTATTTTCTAATTCCTCGTGAGAATCTGCATATACCATTATGTGCATTTGAAAATCAAATATTCTAGCCTGTGTGGCAGTCAACATTTGTATAAAATTCTCAATACTTTCATAATCCTGTCTTATTTGTTCTTGCATAGTTTTATCATGCTCATCTTGATATCTTGCTTTCATATCAGCTATCTCTTTATTTAACATTTTTGTTAATACAGAAAAAGCAATAGGTATGTGCTTAATACATATTTTCAATCCAGATACTTGTGTTAAATTGGCAAGAAATCCTTCGCTAATCATTTTTGGATAACTAATTATTGTTAATATAGCACAATGCTTATCACTAATTATTATCTCTGAAGGTTGAAATTCCAAACTCTTTGGAGCCAATTGGCTTTTAAAACTTACACTCATTTTACCATCACCGTCCCAAAATTAGTGGTGTCTCCACCATTCATAAATCCATCTAATAATGTCCTTAAATCATCATTACTTACTTGACTTGATTGAAGACCTGACCCTGCTAAGCCTGAAACTAAATTTTGAATTCTTTTTTGTATTATTTCAGGTCTTTTATCCTTAAATAAGATAAAATATTCCGTATCTGTAACACTAACCTCTTTACTCATAAATAGATTAGCTTTATCTATATCCTCTCTAATTAATTTTCTAATAGCTGGTGTTTGAACAGAATTAAATAATAATTTTAATTGAGCTAAATATACATTAATATCAACAGGCCTATCAGCAACTATTAACCAAAACGAATAATCAAGAGTATTATAAAAATTTCTTAGGTTAAATATAGCATTATTCTGAGAATCATAGTCAAGTATAAAAATATTTCTTGGTCTTATTTTAACTCCCGTTACTCTAAATCCATTATCTAGTATTATTTCTCCATTTTGAATAGATCTAATTGGTAACCAATTATCTGCATATTTTTGGGCCTTAACGTCTATTTTTTTGCCCGTCATTTTGTCCATCTTCGTTTGAAACATAACTAGCACACCATCCTCTCCACAAGTACCTTCTAGGTCTTGTTAAATATATATATACTTCTTGTAAAAACACCAACACGTTATGATAAAAAGGCAAGGGCATTACAAGAAAACCACAAATAGCCACTGGTGCAAGTTTAAATAACAAATCGCTTATGCTATCACCAGTTATTACAAACATCAGTATTGTGGTTATTGCTATTCCAGTTGCAAATATAATCAAATCACTCATTCTAAATACATTAAATATTAATTGACTCTTTTTGGCATTTGCAGGTATTAAATATTGATTCATATTCTTTTTTCCTTTCTATTTAACTAATCTTTTGTTCATCTAATTTTCTAATTTGTTCATTGTTTACTCTAATATTTTCATTGTTACTCTTCTTACCATCTGTTCTTGACTTGTATGTTGTTCCATTTGATGCACCAGAAGCATCTTGAGCAGCCCTGTATGCTTTTCTAGCTGCATCTTCAGCATCTCTTCTTGCTTTTGCTTGTTCGGATCTTGCTTTGCTTAAAGCGGCAGCATCAGCTGCAGATGCGGATTTAATCTGAGCTTGACTTCCCTTATATCCTGCGTTCATTCTTGAAGTAATTCTGTCAATATCCATTTGTTTACTTATTACATCTTTATCATTATCAGCAACTTTTTGAGCAAATGAATCAATATTTGATCCAAATTTTATTGCTTCGGTTCCACCAGAATAATTGTAACTTGATGTGTCGCCTTTAATTGCCTCAACTGTGGCTTGATCTATAGCATCGTATCTTGCATTTTGTTCTTGAAAATCTTTATTTTTATTATCCAATGCTCTTCTTTGAGAATCTACACCAACATTTAAAGCTTCATTCATTCCCGTTAGTTTACCCAAATATCTTGCCATTGTTCCACCAACTCCATGTTGCGCAATTCTTCCGGCAGTTTTAGCTGTGTTATTTAAATTTTGTCCTTGGCCACTAAAGAATTTTGCTATACTATCACTTTTTCCACCAGCATTAGCTCCACCAAATGCGCCTCTCCAACCATTTGCAAGTATTTGCCTTGCATTTAATCCAGCTGCAGCACCAAGTGCAACTCCACCAATGCCTCCAACGGCGGATCCAGCAACTCTTCCCATAAATTTTCCAAAACCACTTTTTTCTTCTCCCAATTTAGTACCAAGTATTGAATCCAAAAATTTTGGAAGCAATATAGCAAATCTATAAGCTGCTACTATAACAATTATTAGAATGAAAAATTTTGTGGCGCCATCTTCGCCTTTAAGACCATATAAATCCCACATATTTGTATAAAAAGTTGAAATAAATGCAGTGGAAATTAGCATAGATGCTACTCTAAAAAATACATCCATGAATGTTGTACCATATACTTTTATATAATCTTTCCACATTTTAGATTCAAAACCATCTATTATAGTAGATGCTATAGCAATTGGAGCGGTTATTTGCAATATAATTATTTTAAACATACGAACCCCTATGTCAATGCATATTTTAACTATAGAATATATCAAGAATAACCCCATTACACTGCTAATTAGCGGCCACTTGTACTCAACATTTCTATCAATATCATCTACGACTGTTACAATCTTCATAAAATCAAAACTAGAAGAACCATCACTGAGTATTTCAGAATATACTTGACCTATTGAGGAACTATCGGTAATTGTTGCACCGGAATTACCATCAAAACTTCCTTTACCATGTAAAAAAATTTGTAGTGTCATAACTGCTAAATTTTTGCCAAAATCTTCAATATTATCTGAAGAATCATTTCCGAAAATAAATCTTTGCACTAATCCATTTTGTTCTGACCAATCAACTCCAAAATATTGAGTTAAAACAGAATTATCAGGTGCCGAAGTACTAGGATTACCTATCACAAGTATTGTAAGTTCATTTGCCATACTAAAAAATGTCGGATAAAAAATAAACAATGCCGTAGCTATAACTATATTTTTAATAATAGCAGCTCCACCAACTTTATCTTTAGTTAATGCTTCTGGATTAATCATATATTGTATTAAAGCTTGTCCTATTCTAAATGCAATTAATACCATTATAATAACTTCTATTCTATTTATTAATGGTTCTACCCAAATTAATATTGACGTAAAATTTAATGTTGCCATTATCATGAATAATTTATATGAATATGCTACAACTGAATATATAATACCATCAAGTGTCAAAAATAATGCATTTAATGGAAGTAATATCCACGTTGCTAAAGATGATACTGTTAATAAAGATGTAAAAAAAGCCATATTATCCACTTCCTCACTTACTATAAAAAATTATAACATAAAAAAAAAATAAATAAAAGTGTTTTTATTTATTTTAATCTTCTCCTACTACGTTTTTAATTTCATCTTTCATTTCTATGAAAATTTTTTTTGATACCATATCGAATTCTTCATCAGAATCGATAAATTCATATTTTGGTTTATTTGATTCTAAATTCACTCTGACTATTGCTTTATCTTCCTTCAAAGGTAAATGATTTATTAAGTATAAATATAATTGATCGTTAATTACAGTTTTACTTATAATTTCATATTCTTCTTTTTCAAAAGATATTACATCATATAATTCATAATTCATTATTCTTCCTACCTTTTTATGCCACTTTCAAATACATTTTTAATCTCTTCTTCAATATTTTCTGTTGCTAATTCTAGTGAGTCCCAAAAAGTATGGTTCTTTTCTCCAACCCATTCTGAAACTGGACCTCCACCGGGTGAATAACTTTCAATCTTTTTCATTCCATCTCTTGTGCATAATTCTTCTTCTGCTTTATTATATTCTGCTATAGTACCACTTAATGCTAATATTGCCATACTTCCAGCCACTATTTTTAACATAGTCTTTTTACCTTTTCTTTTTCCTTTATCAAATGATTGAATATTTGTATTATATCTCATTTCTTGTACTTTTTCTTCAATACTCTGACTACTTTTATGTGCATTGTTTACAAATGAAGGAATATCTAATTCTTTACTATCCATACATACTCTCCTATATAAATTATAACATAAATGTAAATAAAAATGTAGAATATTTATTATTCTACATTATGGTATACATTACTCACATCATCTAATTCATCTAACATATCAAGAAGTCTTTCAAATTTTTCTTTTTCTTCATCCTTTAATGTTACTTTATCTTTGGCAAAATATGATATTTCATCTAATTCAAATGATATTCCTTTAAATGAATCTTCTAATGCTTTTTTAATATTATTTAAATCTGTTACTTCAGTATAAATAACAACCATGTCATCTTCACTTTCCATGTCATTAATATCTAAATCAGCACCTATAATAGCATCCATTATTTCTTCTTCACTATAGCCTTTTATTCCAATTACTCCTAAATTCATAACTGTTGCATTTCTTGTGAATAATTGTTCTACTATGGCATTAAATCCTAACATAGAAGTAATTCCACCTGTAATTATTATATAACCTATTTCGCGATTTGTTAAGATA
>CAZDPZ010000061.1:294-571 GCA_964507635.1 uncultured Clostridium sp. | reverse complement strand
CAGTATGGCCTCTTATACCAATTACACCAAGATGATCATACATATATATAACCGAACCTTGAGAAGCCATTTTTGCTCCACATTTATTAAATACTGTTTTAATAAAACTAAGAGTTCTATTGGAATTATCAGTTAAACATTTTATTATTAATGAACTTCCTCCTTGAGCAAATGCTTCATATTCTACTACTTGGTAGTCTTCATTAACACCTTTTTTAACTTTATCTAAATTTCTATTTATTACATCAGCAGGAACCTGCTCTTTCTTAGCTTTTTC
>CAZDPZ010000061.1:0-284 GCA_964507635.1 uncultured Clostridium sp. | reverse complement strand
AGGATCAGGATTTCCCTTTGCTGCTTGAAATATTTCCTTTGCATAAATTGAATACAATTTACTTTTTTTTGCTGCTGTAGCAGCCATAGATTTTGCTCTAACTTCATGTGCTCTTCCCATTTTAATCACTCCTTTAATCTAAATTTATTAATTCGTCTACTATTTTAGCATACTCTTGTACATTTTCAAAATTATTTTTAATATTTTCTTTAAAAAATTCTTTTGAATCATCTCTTGCTTGTACTAATATTTTCATATCATCATGTAACGAAGCTATTTTAAAT
>CAZDPZ010000060.1:0-5459 GCA_964507635.1 uncultured Clostridium sp. | reverse complement strand
TCATCAGCATTAGCATACATTTCAAAGAAATTATATGTATTTTTAAGTGTACTAAAGAATTTATATTGTACATCTTTTAATCCTTCTATATCAAACTTAGTAGGAGTCCAAACAGGACTAACATAAAGTAAATACCATCTTACAGCATCTGCCCCATATTCATCAAATAATTCAAAAGGATTCACACCATTATGTCTACTTTTACTCATCTTTTGACCAAATTTATCAAGTAGATGATCATTTACTAAAACCGTTTTATATGGACTTTCATTCATTACAAATGTACTAATAGCCATTAAACTATAAAACCAACCTCTTGTTTGATCAATTCCTTCACATATAAAGTCAGCAGGAAATAAATTATTAAAATCATCTTTATGTTCAAAAGGATAATGCCATTGAGCAAAAGGCATACTTCCACTATCAAACCAACAATCAATAACTTCTTTTACACGATTCATAGTTTTACCACATTTAGGACATTTAATATGTACATCATCTACGTAAGGACGATGTAGTTCAATAGACTCATCAATATTTTCTATTGATTTACTTACTAGTTCACTTCTAGATCCAATGCTTTCTAAGTGGCCACACTCACATTCCCAAATATTTAATGGTGTTCCCCAATATCTTGTCCTCGATAATGCCCAATCATTAATATTTTCAAGCCAATTACCAAATCTTTTTTCTCCTACAAAAGGAGGATACCATTTTACAGTATTATTATTCTTTACTAATCTATCTTTCAAATCAGTCATTTTAATATACCAACTAGGTTTAGCATAATAAAGAAGAGGAGTTTTACATCTCCAACAATGAGGATAATCGTGTGTCATTTTTTCTTTTTTAAATAATTTATCATTAGTTTTTAAATACTTTATAACATCAGTATCTACCTCAAATACGCTTTTTCCTTCCCAAGGCCCTATTAAATACTTGCCTTCTTCATTAACAGGATTAACTACTGGTATATTATATTTTTTACATACATCATAGTCATCTTGCCCAAAAGCTGGAGCAATATGTACTAATCCAGTTCCACTCTCCATAGTTACATAATCAGCACACACTACATAAAATGCTTTTCCTTTTACTTCCATAAAAGGCATTAATTGTTCATATTCTTTATATTCCAAACTTTTACCAGAAAATTCATCTAGTACTTTTGCATCATTTTCAAATATAGTACTCATTAATTTCTTTGCTACTATAAATTTATAGCCTTTTGATTCAACTAATACGTATTTTTCTTTTGGATTAACACATACTGCTTCATTAGCAAGTAATGTCCATGGAGTAGTTGTCCATATTAATAAGTATTCATCACTATTCTTTAATTTAATAGGAACAGTTAATGTATTTACTTCATCTTCTTGATATCCCTGAGCAACTTCATGAGAAGCAAGTCCAGTACCACATCTAGTACAAAATGGTAATATTTTGTGACCATTATATATTAAACCTTCATCAAAAAACTTTTTAAGTATCCACCACTCAGTTTCAATATAATTATTATCAAATGTAACATATGGATTCTTCATATCAATAAAGTATCCCATACTTTTAGTCATGTTTTCCCATTCTTTTTTATAAGTCCAAACACTTTCTTTACATTTTTCATTAAATTTTTCAATACCATATTTTTCAATATCATTTTTATCTTTAAATCCAAGTGTTTTTTCAACCTCAATTTCTACAGGTAAACCATGTGTATCCCATCCAGCTTTCCTATTTACTTTATATCCTTGCATAGTTTTATATTTGCATATAGCATCTTTTAAATTTCTAGATATTACATGATGAACACCTGGTAAATTATTAGCAGTTGGTGGACCTTCAAAAAATATAAAAGAATCCCCACTCTCTCTAGTTTCTATTGTTTTATTAAACATATCAATAGAATCCCAATATTCTATAATATTCTTTTCCTCTTTTACACTATCTTTTTCTAAACTTTTAAATTTTTTCATACTTTCCTCCTAAAATAAAAGAATGATACAAGGAGTCAATAGACGGTACCATCCTATATTTAACTTAATTCTTTAACGCAGAAATACGTATTAATATAACATCAGAAGTGATTTATATATAACTTATTTACTAGTTTACACCATTACACTAGTTCTCTTAAAAACTCATTATATACCCGTTTCCTCATTTGTTTTAAAAACTATGATTATGTTAACATATTTATCTATTTTTGTAAATAGTCTTATATAATTATCTTATCTATTATTATACTTATATATTCATTAAAATATATGCTAAGAAGTGCTCCAAGTAATAAAAATGGTCCAAAGGGAATAATACCTTCCTTATTCTTTTTTAGTATTATTAATGAAAATAATAATCCACTTACTGAAGCTAAAAATAATGCAACTACACTATTAGTTAAACCTACACTTAATCCAACAATACTCATTAATTTAATATCTCCATCTCCTAGAGATTCTTTCTTAAATATTTTATTTCCAATGAACTTTATAAATAGCATAATTAGAAATACTATTCCAGCACTTAATATATGGTAAAATATTTCTTTTGTATCCAAGAATACATATAATGTAATAAGTATAGCAAATGCACTAATAACAATTACTCTGTCAGAAATATAATAATATAAAAAATCACTTACTATAGTAACCATTAGAGCACATACTAATATAGTACAAATAAAGAATTCAAATGTAAAATCATATAATAAATAATTACACAAAAACAATAATGCACATGTAATTTCAACAAAAGGATAAATAAAATTTATTGGTTTCTTACAATATGCACATTTTCCTTTCAAAAAGATGTATGATAATATTGGTATGTTCATATACCATTTTAAAGGTTTACCACAATTAGGACAAAAACTACTAGGAAGAGAAACTTTTATTTTATTTGGTATTCTATATCCCATACAACCTAAAAAACTTCCGAAAATTGCACCTAATATTGTGATTAATATCATTATATATACTTCCATAATACTCTCCTAACTAACATTAATTGAATTGTATATTCCAAACATTGGTATAATTACTGAAACTAATATTAATCCTACAATAACAGCTAATAAAGCTATCATTATTGGTTCAATAAACGTTTTAATTAAATTTACAGCACTACGTTCTTGTTTTTGATAATATTCTCCTACTTTTTCAAGCATAGTATCAAGTTCTCCAGTAGATTCACCTGTAACTATCATGTAATAAGCTACATCTGGTATTGCCCAGTGATCTTTGAATGATAAACTCATTTTTTCACCTTTTAATAAATTAGCTATTGTTTTATACATAATGCCTTTATATATTTCATTACTAGTTATTTTTCTTAATATATCTATGCTATCAGTAAGTAAAACATTATTTTTGTTTAATGAAGCAAAAGTTCTAGCAAAAATACTCATTTCTTTATAAATAATAATTTTACCTATACCAGGTAAATGCATAAAGAAAGATTGCATAAATGCTCTAAAGGCTCTTAAATTTTTATATATATATGCATACGCAAGGGCAACGATAACTATAACTAATATTATGGTAGAATAATTATTTTTCAAATAAGCTGATAATTTAAGTGTAAAAGAAGTTATAGGATTTAATGTTGCATTCATAGACTCATATATCGCAACAAATTTAGGAATAATATATACTAACATAAAAACTATTACCCCAATAGCAAATACCAATATTATACATGGATAAGCTAATGCACTTTTAATAGCTCTTTTGGTGTCTTCTATTTCACTATAATAATTACTCATATCATCAAGTGTACCTTCAATATCACCTATTAATTCAGCTGATTTTATCATATTAATAAGTAATGGTGGGAATACATTTCCTTGTTTTTTTAAACTTTCAGAAAAGCTTTCTCCCATGGTAAGTTCATATATTATTGAATCAAACACACCTTTATATTTTTTTCTTTTATCTTGCTTTGCCAATATTTTTACAGCATCAGCAAGAGGGATTCCAGCTTTAATATATGTGGATAGTTGAGTTAACCAAAATATTAGATCTTTTGAAGACATTTTTCTTTTTAAAGAAGATGCTTCTGTATGAAAAAAGTTTATTGCCCATGAAGTTTCAATACTATATACAGTATAGCCTTCATCTATTAAATATGAATAAACATCCAACTTAGATAATGCAGCAAAATATCCTGTTTTAAGTTTTTCTCCTTGTTTTCTTGCTAAAAATTTATATGTTACCTTTTGCGGACTTTTTTCAGCATCAGATCCATTAGGATCAACACTTAAAACAATAAGACTAGCTTCTTTTCTTTCTCTAGCGTCTTTTACAAATGATAAATTTTCATATTTATTTACAATATAGTCATTAATTCTTTGAGATAAACTTTTTCCACTACTAACTTTTTCATGAGCAGCAATGTTTTGATTCTTAAAATATTCATATGCAGAATTAACATATTTTGATGATTTTGTATATATAAATAGAGGAATATCTTTAAAAATAAATTTGAATATATAAGATATTCCATAAAATAAAGAGGTAATTAAATTAATAATTTCAGTTGTAATGAATTTAAATCCATATTTCCAAAAAAACATTAATACGTTTTTAATTCCCCAAAATAAATAAGTAAAGAAAGATACAAAGAATGACACGATAAAATCGAAAAAACCAAATATTCCATAAAAAATACTTTTTAGTAAATTATAAAATTCTTTAGCAAGAAATCCAATAGATTTTGGTATAACACTAAAAAGAGAAACTAATGTAAATGGTTCCTTCTTCTTAACTTTTTCAGTAGGTTTTATATTATCATAGTCTGTTTCAATCATATAAAATCTTCCTTCTTATTCTATACAATAAGATTATAACATACATTTATTAAAATAAAAACATTTTTTAACTTTTTTTAATTAATTAAATATTATATATTAGGTGAGTATATGAATCTAAATAATATTATTAATACTATAAAGGGTTTAAATCTTTCTTCAGTTGTGTCTAATACTAATAAAACATTAAATGTTATTAAAAAATCAATCCCAGTATATAAGGAAATAAGACCATACATAAGAAAAGAAAAATCATTGTTTAATAATAAGAAAAATATAGAAGAAAACATTATAAAAGAACCATTACATAATAAGGATAATATTAATGATTCTTTAACTTTTTTTAATTAGATTTTTCTTCTGTACTTAATATTGTTAAAAATGCTTCTTGTGGAATAGATACACTACCTATTTGTTTCATTCTTTTTTTGCCTTCTTTTTGCTTTTCAAGAAGTTTTCTTTTACGTGATATATCTCCTCCATAACATTTAGCTAAAACATTTTTCTTTAATGCACTAATATCTTCTCTAGCAATTATTTTAGCCCCTATACAAGCTTGTATAGGTATTTGAAATAATTGCTTAGGAATTATTTTTTTTAAATTCTCACATATGGTTTTTCCTCTATTATAAGCAAAATCTTTATTAATTTTTCT
>CAZDPZ010000059.1:0-6004 GCA_964507635.1 uncultured Clostridium sp. | reverse complement strand
AAAAGGTTTAGTTACTATAGCAACAGTTAAACAATCTAAATTCTGTGCTATTTCAGCAATAACTGGAGAAGCACCTGTACCAGTACCTCCACCAAGTCCACAAGTAACAAATACCATATCAGCACCTCTCAAAGCATCTTCAATTTCTTCTTTTGCTTCTAGGGCGGCTTCGCGACCAACTTCTGGTCTAGTACCTGCTCCTCTTCCTTTAGTAATTGTTTTTCCTAATTGTATCTTATGCTCAGCATGTGATGCATTAAGAACTTGTTGATCTGTATTAGCTACGATGAATTCAACACCCCTTAATCCAGAATCAATCATTCTATTAACAGCATTACATCCACCACCGCCAACACCAATAACCTTAATGTCAGCAATTTGATCCATTTCTAGTTTATTATTCATATTTCAACTCCTAACTATTGAAAAAATATCCATATATTTTTCCAAGCATCGTATTATTATTTATTTTTTTAATATTTAACATTTCTTTTTGTTCTTCTTCACTTACAGTATAAGCTAATTTGTTTCTAAAAGCTAGTTTATCGTGATAATATTTTATTAATCCTAAGCAACTTGAATACTTATTATTCCTACAACCTAGTTCTTTTACCTTGAATGTTTCTACCTCATGACCAAACACTTCTTCAACAACTAAAGGAAAATCATTAATCTCGGTAGTACCACCTGTTATAATTATATAACTAATTTCCTTTTTTGTTAAGAGATTAATTTGCTTTTTTGATAAATCTAAAATTTCTCTAACTCTAGAATATATTATTTCACTTATTTCATATTGATTTATTTTGATTATTTCCTTATTTCTATTTGATACTTCTTCACTCCAAGATGTTGAAGCATTTCTCTTACAAGATAAAGCAAAATTTTCTTTTAATTTCTTTGCTTCACTTCTAACTATATCATATATGTAGCAAATATCTCTATCTATATTTTTTCCACCTATTTCTAAATTTTCGGTTTCAATAAGGACTCCTTTTCTAATTATACTTACTTCTGTTTTCTCTTCACCTATATTAATAAGTGCTCCTAGTTTTTTTTCTGTTTCTGGATTTTTAAATTCATAATAATCTGCTACGCTTCCAAAATTAATATCAACTATTCCTACTCCTAAGTTTTCAAGTAATGAGACAGAAGTATAAATATTTTTTTTAGGTGCTAAACTTAATACTGCTTTACAACTTAATTTACTTGTTTTCATTCCTTTTGGATCATTAACTTTCTTATTATCATCTATTACAAATTCTATGGGCATAATAGATATTAATTCTTTATTGTTAGGAACTTTATTATATACACAAGACTGTAATGTCCTAACTATATCAATTCCTTCTACTATTCCCTCTTCATTAGTTATTGTACTTTTACCATCAACGACAATGAATTCAGCATAATATGAAGGTACTATTAAAATAACTTTGTCTATTTTAATATTTAATTCTTCTTCACATCTATTAAATGCTTCTTTTATTGATATTATTGCTTCTTCTGGATTAACGATTATTCCTTTTTTAATACCTTTTGATTTAACACTAGCACTTGAAAGTACATGGACTTCATTTTTATAAACTTCGGCAACAACTAATTTTATGCTAGATGAACCAATATCTAAACTTGATATTATTTCTTTCATGAAATCCTCCTATACTTATAGATTATTATATCAAATAATTTATCATTTTTAAAGAACTACTTCATCAAAATAATATTTTATTCTAAATTTTATATATGCTTCAGTATTTTCTACTTTATTTTTATATAAAATATCTATATTAAGCTTTTTAGTTTCGGATCCATGAATAATTGTATCTTCATTTAATGATAATTTTATTATGACATTATCTGAATCAATATTTGACTCGATATTTGTAATATAATAATTTGTAATTCTAGCATCTATGTTACCTATATTCGTAACATCTAAGGATATAGAATTTGTCTTTTCATAATTATTTAAATCATTAATATTAATGTATATACTATTACTATCATTTTCCAAAGTAACATTAGTCGTAGTATCATAGTCCATAGTTACATTTTGAAATAAAACATCATAATAACTATTAATAACTTTTCCTGTTCCTATAATATCATAATTTAAAAAGAGATAAGTTGAAACTATAACAAAAACAAAAGTTAATACTAATGTAACCATTAAAGCATATATAACTTTTAATTTTTTATCCCTTTTCACACTATTCTCCCTTATATATAAATGATAACATAAATCAAAAAAAAAAGCATTAGTTTCCTAATACTTATTTAGTTAATGACACTGTAGAAGTTGATGATGCAACTCTCAATAACTCTTCATTAGTTAGATTTTCTCCTATAATGTAATAATCCTTACCATTCATAGTCCAATTTAGAGAAGTTGATGTTAAATTTCCTAATATATTTTCATAAAATACTAATTCACCTGAAGTATTTGTAATTTCAAATTCATTTGGTGCTTTACTAGCTTCTTCAATTAATATAAATGATTTTTCTCCTGCAAATGTTAATATTATTCTTTCGCTTTCATCTGTTTTAACAGTTTCTTCACTTTTAAATACTGTTCCTGCTGGTAAGTACATAGGATAAACTATTTCATCTATAGAACTAACATCTTTACAGCAGTCTTCAATTTTAGTACTTTCAATGTTGAAATAATCTTCACTAAATGTTGGATTAAAATCTATCTTTGATATTTTAAATGTTATATTTTCAATTCCTTCTTTATTAAATACCTCAACACTTTGCGGTAACATATCTTCATCAAATGTTATTTTTTGACTTATAAGAGCACTATTATTAGGATAGTTAACAGTTGAAGATAAGATATATCCTTTTTCAATTTGCTCTATAGTTACATTTGAATCATTTTCTAAATCTTTTAATAATGAAGATAAGATATATGCTTGACTGCTATTATATGGCCATTCACTTTGAAATTTAAAGCTCTTATTTAATGATGGAGTTATTACATATACTCCTGTATCATTTTTTAATATTACTTGTTCATGTGAATTATCTTTATTAGTTAATACAGCTTTGTAATAATCACCTTCCTTATAATCAACTACTACATCGTAGTGATATGCCTCTTCATTACTAACTATGTCCATTTGACCTTTTAATGTATACATTGAATTACTATTTAATAATTTTTCATATTTTTTTATTGCATCCTTAGAACTCATTTTATTACAGCCTATCAATAAAAAGCATAGTGATAATAATATAATTTTTTTAATACTTATTTCCTCCCTTCTCAATAAATTATATTTTTTTATACAATCAATATGAATAAAATAGTAAAAAAAGAGAAAACTAATTATATAAGGGAGGAATAATGAGCATTATATATAAAATTTCTTTAATACTTGTAATAATTGGAGCAATTAATTGGGGAATGATTGGTGTATTCAATATAGACTTAGTTGAATTACTTTTTAAAACAAATACCTTTATTATAAACCTAATCTATTCTCTTGTAGGAATAGCTGGATTAATCTCAACTGGTATACTATTACAACCTACTAAGAACAAACAAATATAAAAAAGAAACTTTATTGAAAAGTTTCTATTTTTTTGTAATTATTACTGTTACCTTTGTCGTTCTAGAAGAATAACTCAATTTTAAATCTGTACCTGTAACCATAACTGGAACTTCAAAAGTACCTTCACTTAAATCAGATAAATCAACATAAGCCTTTATATTATTACTATCTAATTTTTCAAGTATAGTTGAAACACCTTTTACAACGACATTTACTTTTGTATCTGATGCACTACTAGCAAGTGCTTTATACTTAGTTGTATCTAAATTTTCAAATACAAGAGGTATATCAGCAAATTCTTTAGATGTTTCTGTTTCCATTTTAACTTTTATTGTTGCATTAGTTTCTGACATTGATCTTATTCCATTAGGTTTAACAATTGTTTCTTGATATGTTTTATCTTCACTTAACCCATTAACATCTATTTCAATACTAATTTCATCTATGGTATCTAATACGTTTTCTTCACCATATAATGTAACATTATTTATATTTGATGTTATAGAACTAATAGCACTACCACTAGCTACATTTCCAATAGGTACTATTTTTATTGGAACAACCTTACTTGGACTAGTAATCATTACTGTGGCGCTTACCGTTTCTGGTATTATTTCAATATCACTAATTTCTGTACCTTTTTCATCATATGCCACTAATTTAACATTATCTAATTTGTAAGAACCTGCAGTACTTGTACTTAAAGCATTAACATCAACGATAGCTTTAACACTTGCTACAGTTTCTAACTTATTTTTATATGATTTAATAATTACTTCATCTCTATCAAGTTTTACTGAACTAATTACTAAAGTATCATTTAATTTATCCATATTAAGAATATCTGTAGTTAATGTTCTTGATTCACTAACTTTCTTATAAATAACAACTGTAACCCTTGATGGATCCAGCTTATAATCTAATGAATTAATTGGATTATTATATTTTAAACTTACTTTATGAGTGCCTTCCCCTAATCCAGTTAAATCTAAAGTAATTTTATGATCCCCAAGTTGTTCAGCTAAATATAAATCACTTTTTCTTCCCATTAATACTAAATCGGCAGATTCTGGGATTCCTTCAACAACATAAGCTTCTTCATTATATTCGGCTGTAATTTTTTGACCACTAAGAACTGTTGCTTCCGTTTCAACTAAATTTATTACTTTACTGTCAACCGCAAAAAACGCACCTAAAGCACATAATAATGATAAATATATTAAAGTATTTGGATTTCCTAAAAATTTGTCAAATCTACCGTTCTTGTTATTTAACTTATCCCCTATGAAATAAACTAATTTGGATAATGGTGTTACTATAATAATATCAATAACTTTATATATTGCTTTAAAAATAACTTTGAAAAAATTGAGAATGCTATTTAGAATCTTTTTCATTTTTATCACTCTCACTTTCCTTGTCTTTATCTTTATTTTCAGCTTCATCAGCTTCATAGAATGTTTCTTTCTTTGGTTGAAGTTCCTCGATTAATATCATTCTGGCATCATCTAAAGACAAATTATAATTTAATGTACTTTGAATAGCAATTGATATTCTTCCAGTTTCTTCACTTACAGTTATTGCTATTGCATCTGATACCTCACTAATTCCTAAGGCTGCTCTATGTCTAGTTCCTAATCTCTTAGAAATACTTGAATTCATACTTGTTGGGAAAACAGACCCTGCACAAGTGATTTTATCTCCTTGTATTATAACTCCACCATCATGTAATGGATTATTTGGAAAAAATATAGATATTAATAATTCACTACTTATATCAGCATAAATTTTATTTGCAGGCTCAATGTACTGAATTAAACTGTAATCCCTTTCAATTACAATTAATGCACCGATTTTATTTTTCTTAAGATAATCAATTGCATTGATAATTTCATATACAATCTTTTCTCTTTCATCTACAGTTAAAGTTTTATGTCTTCCTAAAAGTTGACTTCTTCCTATGCTTTCCAGAACAGTTCTAATTTCTGGTTGAAAAATAATTATTAAGGCCAAAGGTCCCCACGAAATGACATATTCTAAAATAATACCTACTGTATTTAAATTTAATAAATCGCTTAATAATTTTAATAATACTATTATTATTACACCTTTGAATATTAAAGTTAATTTAAAATTATTACGAGAATATTTCAATATTTCATAAAACATGTACCATACTATTGCTACATCGATAACTTTTGTCAATATTGTTAATATTATTGAGTATACCATATTTCACACTCCTTACTCATATAAATGATTATACTATAATTTATTGCGATTTTCCATATTTTAATATTAATTTTCACTATTTTACAATAATAAAAAAGAGACTACTTAGTCTCTATTATCATTTTAATAGCAGTTTTTTCTTTTTCATCTATTATAACATCGTAAAATGCTGGTGTACAAATTAGATTGAGCCCTAATGGAGCTAGATAACC
>CAZDPZ010000058.1:0-6237 GCA_964507635.1 uncultured Clostridium sp. | reverse complement strand
ATTAAATGTAATTACTCCAGTTCCAACTACATTGTATCCTGAAATAACTTCTGCACTCTCTGTAATAGGTGTATTGAATGTTTGATCATTTACTACTTTTGCTGTATGTAATACTTCATTACTTGTTTTTTCTAAGTAATTTATTTTATAACTTAAACTTGTTTTTATAGTAAAGTATACTTTTAATACTAATGGATTTAATGAATCACCTGATACAACTCCTGTTAATACATTATTTGTATTTGTTGAATCAAAATTATATCCAATATACATATTTAAATCATCACTAATAACATCAACTGTTTCATCAGTTAATGCACTTCTTGTAACGGTATCCTTTATTTGTAATACTCCATCTTTATAATACTCAACTTTATAATTAGATTCTTCTGCTCTGTATAAAGCTGTTATAGTCATATTTCCTTTTACTAGAGTATCATTATTGAATTCAGTATCCCAACCTATAAAGCTATATCCTGCATCAGGATTTACTGTAGGTGTTAAAACACTTCCTTCTTCAAATGTATTATTTACAAATACATTAAATGCTACACTATTTTTATTATCGTTAAGGTTTCCGTGATTTCCCTTAATGAATGTAATAGTGAATTTTTCTGCATCTTTATATAATAATGTAACTGTTCTATTTTCTGTTACATTTGTATAATCTCCATTGTATCCATCATAAACTTTATTATTATGAGTAGGTACTTCAGGAAAACTTGCAGATAATCCTTCTTTCACACTTTGTGTACTAATAATGTCATTAGTTACACTATCATAGAATGTTACAGTATAATATTTTTCTTTAACATCATTACTTGAATATAAAGCATTTACTCTAATATTCTCTTTTACGTTTGAGTATCCTCTACTCCAACCATCAAAAGTGTAATTGTCATGTGATGGTACGCTTGGTGCTATAGCATCATCACCATACTTAACATCCTGCTTTTCAATTATTTTATTAGTTACAGTATCATAAAAAGTAACAGTGAAATATTGCCATTCACATACGGCATATGCTGTCATGTTTTTAGTAATATTATCGAACTTTGATATTTCATCATTGTTTTCACCATACCAACCAACAAAATCACAACCATCATGTTTTGGTACATCAGGTACGTCTGCTTTATTACCAACTTCAACGTTTTGACGACTAATCACGGAATTATCATAAGCATCAACAAACTGTACTTCTCTTAAATTAACAGAAGAACCACCATCAGGTGCTGCTCCAAATGTCATCATAAAAAACATTAAAAGTATAAATACTGCAAACACAAAAATACGTTTTTTGTTAAACATTGTCTTTCCTCCTTTTTAACACAAACATCATAATTGCGCATAAGACACAATTTACATATATTGTAATACATAATATTAAAAAAATCAAGTTTTGATAACTTTTATGTTACAAAACTCGATTATTTTATCAATTTATTTTAGAAAATCCGCTTATTGGCCAAATTCTATATAATATTTTTCCTTTTATTTCTTTAGCATCTACTAATCCAATGCTTTTATCTCTACTATCTTTTGAATCATCTCTAGCATCCCCTAGTACTAAATATTTATCAATTGGAATTACACTATCAGGACATAATTTAGAATCGCATATATCTTCAAACATAAAATTGTTTGTTTTGCTTCCATCAACTAATGTTTCTTTAATAGTTTTATTATCAACAATTAAATAGCCATTTAAATAATCTATTCTTTCTCCAGGAAGTCCAATAACTCTTTTTACATATTTTTTATTATTTTCATCTTTAAAAGTTATTATGTCATATCTTTCAATATCACTAAATACATATGATAATCTTGATACTAGAACAATATCACCATCGTTAAGAGTAGGATTCATAGAATTACCAGCTATAGGGGCAAATGCTACAATAAAAATGAAGATGAATACTAATATAGCAAAAATAATTATATAACCAAATACGTCTTTAATAAATTCTGTTATGTTTCTAAAGTCTGGCATAATATCACTCCCTACATTTACATATATATTTTAACATATAACAAAAAAAAAGTATAGAAAAAGTTCTATTTATTATAGAACTATTGCTATTAAATTATTACTTCCTTTATTAACCATTTTTGTAATTGTCTGGCCTAATTTATGTTTAGTAGATTCTGGCATTAATCCTAGTTTAGCTTGTATTCCTTCTTGTACTATTTCATCTAAACTTCTACCAAATATTTCGCTTTGCCATATTTTTTTAGGATTATCTTCATAAGTCATGATATGATTTATTAATTCTTTACTTTGAACTTCACTTCCTATAATAGGTTCAAAACTACTTTCTACATCTACTTTAATTAAATGTACTGAAGATGCTTTTGCTTGAAGTTTTATTCCAAATCTTCCAGCTTGTTTTATTATTTGTGGTTTATCTAATTTCATATCACTTATTCTAGGCAAAACTATACCATATCCAGTTTGATAAACTTGCTTTAATGCTCCTTTTATACTTTCATATTCACTTCTACCTTCACTAACACTTTTAAATATTTTTAATAAATCACCTTTACTATTAATATTTTCACCAATAGTATCTTTTAAAATGTCATTAAATAAATCTTCATTCGCTTTAAGAGTTATTGTAACTTCAGAATTATCAGTATCTAACGATGATATATATGCTTCACTTATTTGCGTATCATTTACTAAATCTAGATTAATCTTTTCTACATCCCTTAGTTTATCTATATTAACTACTGATTCTTTCATTTTATTAATAAATTTAATTTTTAGTGGATGATTATCATCAAGTACTCCTATCCAATCTGGAATATTAAATTCAAAATGTTTAATAGGAAATTCATATAGTGCTTCTTTTAATATATTTGTTATATCACTTTCATTCATTCTTTCTACATTAATCGGCATTACTGGTATATTATACTTTTCATTTAATGAATTGGATAAATTTATTGTTTCGCTATTATTAGGATGGGTACTGTTCATAATTACAATAAATGGTTTGTTAATTTGTTTTAATTCATTAATAACTTTTTCTTCTGCCAATTCATAACTTGAACGTGGTATTTCACTAAATGAACCATCTGTAGTAATTACTATTCCGATAGTTGAATGATCATTAATAACTTTTTGGGTACCAATTTCTGCTGCTTCTATGAATGGCATTTCTTCATTATACCAGGGAGTAGTTGCGAAATAGATACCTAATCTCAACTTTCCTTTTAAATACCTGGAATTGTTGAGGTATCCCTATCACTCACGCAAAGCATACCCCCAGTCTATATAAAAGAGATACCCTTAGGGTTTTAAATAATTGAAATCCTTTATATTATAGTGAATTTCAATCTTTTCTTCTTTTGTTATATTTATTTTTTTAATTGTTTTATTAATCTTTCTTGTTCTTCAATTTCCTTATCTTTCTTTATAATTTCTTCTTCTATTTGTTTCTCTTTTTGCTCCTTTTCAAGCTTTTCTTTACTTAATTTTTCAAGTTCTTTCTTTTTTACTTCTTCTTCATGCAATTTTTCTAAATATAGAATAAAATCAGGTTTCTTATTATCTAACTTAAAATTGTTTTTAATATAATTATTTAAGACAACTGCTGATATAAAATTACTTATGTCAATATTCCCATCATTATTTATCTCACATGAATCGAATACACCACATTCTTTTTCATAATTATAATCATATCTAATACTAATAGGAATATTTATTTGATTAAATTGAAGTTCGTTTAAATCTGTATATTTAAACTTAATAGGTTCAATCAATACATTTCTTAAAGAATATTTTGCTAAATCTTCAATTATTGCATCCTTTACTCTACTCAAGTTATTGTAAATATTTTCTTTATATGCTTCAGGATACTCTTTAGATATCTTTTCAGTACATGTAATTTTAGATTCATCTATAATATTTCTAGTAATTAAAGAATCAACATCAAGTAAATAAGCAAATTCCAAATCATTTTTACATTCTTTAACATTGGATAAAAGAATATCCTGATCTTTATCGCTATATTCAAAATATGATTGACTTGATAATTTATATGTTCCAGATTCAACTGTAACTGCATTCAATCTAAACAAAACATTTAAAAAGTCTTCAACAAGTACTTCCTTTATATTTAACATAACGGATAATTTTTCAATAAGTTTTTCATTACTTGTAGCTTTTATTCCTTCTTTTAATAGTAAAACAATTGTCTTCTCATAGAAATTCAATACGGATTCCGATCTGGTTGGAATATCTTTTTTAGTAAAATATAATGTATTAAAAGGAACTTTAATATCTCTATAATAATAATTATTCATTTTCTGTTCCTCCCATCAAAAATTCAACTACTTTATTATTAAATTCATTAGAACTATATTGTTCTTTATGATCATAAAAATATGGAATAATATCTGTATAAACAACTGCTTGTTCTCGATCAGCTTGGCTAGCATTTTTATCAATATTTTTTGATGTAGATATATCATACAATTTATCAAAATTACCAATTACTATTAATTTATCTTTAGCTCTTGATATAGAAACATTCCATCTTCTTATTTGTGTTATAAATGATGTCATTTTTTCTGTTCTAACACAGGATAGAATCACTAAGTCAAACTCTCTTCCTTGAAAATTATCAACTGTTCCAATTTCAATTTTAATATTACATTTTCTCAATTCATCCTTTAGTTTCTGAATTTTGTTATTTATTTTAGTAGATTGTCTTTTATAAAATGAGATAATACCAATTTTATTAATATTATTTATTTTATTAGTTTTAACAATCCCATATAAGAGTTTTAATATATCTTCTATACACTCACATTCTTTTTCGTTATATGCACTTGTGTCATCCTCATCAACTCGATCAACACCATCACATTGAAGTGTTAAAATATTATGATATTTTAGGTTTGGATTTGATAATTCTTTTTTACCATCAACTAATTCAAATCCAGGAACTGATTTATAAATATTATCAACTAAATCAAATATTTCTTTACTCATTCTATATTGTTTCTTTAATATACCTATTGAGTTAGACGATGAATAATCAAAATTCTTTTTTTCAAATCTATCATCAACAACAGGTTTAATCATTTGGCTAAATGAGGATTTTGTAATCTTATCCCACTGTTCATTTGATATAAATGCTACATCTTTTTCTCCATCAAAAGGATCCAATTGTAAATAATCGCCTATCAACACCATTTTCTTTGTTCTAGAAAGCGAAACAATTAAATCATTAATATTACACTTAGAAGCTTCATCGACGATAATATAATCAAAATCAATATCTACACTTCTTAAAAACTTAGCCACTTGGCTAGTAGACATAGAAAGAATTGTTCCGTTTGACACATTGTCATATTTAAAAACTCTTTCAAACATATTATCGGATAACATACTATCTAAATAGTAAGAGTTTGAAGTCTTATCCTTAGATAAAGAAATAATTTTATTTAAATCGTTTAAATATGAATAAAATAGAATTTCATTAGGATATTTATTCTTTATTGAATCATACTCTCTTATAAAACTATCTATTTGGTTAACTTTTTGATTAATACCCCAATTTCGATTGTTTTCTTCAATAATATTCCTTTCAATTTGATTTAAATCATTATTTAATGATTCATCTTTTTCTAAATAAATTTTCTTAAGTCTATCAAGATACTTTTTAAATTCTACTTTCAAAATTTCAAATTCACTTTTAGAACTTGAATAATTTATTTGTTTAATATTCTTCTCGTTTTCAGCTAATATTTGTTCAAGTTCTTTCTTATTCTTTTTATCAACCGAAAAACACGAAAATGTATTTGATAAATTAAACAGCATTTTTCTAAAAGGGCTAAGTTTACTATAATCATTTAATACTTTTTTATCTGTAATACCATCAATTTTAGATTTTGATACATCATATTTAGCGAAAAAATTTACTTTATCTTCTAGTTTTGTTAGTTTCTTGTAACTCTTTTCTTGAGTTTTTGAATAAGTTATTTTAATTACTTCATCAGGTAATGTTGTACTATTAAATAATTCTAAAAATTTATCAATAGTATTTCCTAATATAGTATTAGGAATATTTTCTAAATCATCATTAATAATTAGTTTATATATTTCCTCTTGATGTTCGTCTAAATTTGTATTAATTAAATTAATAACATCTATAGTTTTCGAATTATTCTTTATTTCTTTTTTCTTTTCTTCTCTACTATTGTTTAGTGATTCAATATATC
>CAZDPZ010000057.1:0-6244 GCA_964507635.1 uncultured Clostridium sp. | reverse complement strand
GCGATAAATCCAGTAAATAGTAAATCCATTGAAATATGGATAAGTGACTATGTTCTTGCTAATTATGGAACAGGAGCTATTATGGCTGTTCCCGCTCATGATGAAAGAGATTATGAATTTGCTAAAAAATTTAATATAGAAATTATTCCCGTTATTGAAGGTGGATGCATCACAAAAGAAGCGTACACTGGAGAGGGAAAGATGATTAACTCTGAAATACTTAATGGATTTGATAATAAGCGTGAATCTATTGATAAAATGATTAAATATTTAAGTGATAATAATTTAGGTAATAAAAAAACCACTTATAAATTACAAGATTGGATATTTAGTAGACAAAGATTTTGGGGAGAACCTATTCCTATGATTTATTGTGAATCTTGTGGATGGGTAGGAGTGCCTTGTGAAGATTTACCCGTTGTACTTCCAGATGTAAAGTCTTATGAACCTACTACTAATGGAGAAAGTCCATTATCTACAGTAGAAGACTGGGTGAATGTTAAGTGTCCTAAATGTGGAGGAAAAGCAAAACGTGAAACAGATACTATGCCAAATTGGGCAGGATCTAGTTGGTATTATTTAAGATATACGGATGCACATAATGATAAAGAATTTGCAAGTATGGATGCACTTAAATATTGGGGTATGGTTGATTATTATAATGGAGGAATGGAACATACTACTAGACATTTATTGTATGCAAGATTTTGGCATAGATTTCTATATGATCAAGGATTGGTTCCGTTTAAAGAACCATTTAAAAAACGTGTATCTCATGGTATGATACTAGGTGCTAATAATGAAAAAATGAGTAAATCAAGAGGTAATGTTGTTAATCCAAATGATATGGTAGATGCTTTAAGAACTTATGAAATGTTTATTGGAGATTATTCAAAAGATGCTTCTTGGAGTGAACTTGGGCTTAATGGGTGTAAGAAGTTTTTAGATAGAATTGAAAGACTTAAGAATAAAGTAAATGATTCTAATGAATATTCTTTAGAAACAGAAATATTAATGAATCAAACTATAAAAAAAGTAATAGAAGATATTAATACAATGAATTATAATACTGCTGTTTCATCATTAATGATTTTATCAAATGAACTAGATAAATTAGAATCTATTACTAGAAAAGATTTTAGAGTATTACTTCATTTGTTAAATCCTATAGCACCTCATATAACAGAGGAATTAAATGAAGAATTAAAATTAGGAAGTAGATTATTTGAAAGTGAATTTCCTAAATATGATGAAAATAAATTATTAAATAAAGAAGTGAATATAGCATGTTCTGTTAATGGAAAATTAAGAGCAACAATTAAAGTAAACTATGATACTTCAAAAGAAGAATTATTAAAAGAAGCAAAAATACAAGAAAATGTTAAAAAGTATATAGATAACAAAACTATTATTAAAGAAATAGTAGTCATTAATAAAATTGTTAACATTGTGGTTAAATAGTGTAATAAAGTTGATTTTAATGTAAAAAAAATGTATACTTGAAACTGGAAGAGGTTTATATGATAGGATTTTATGATTATACAGTTATTCTTACTTATTTGGGTTTTTCTTGTGGAATGTTAGGAATATTCTTATCAATTACACATCATCCATTTCCTGCAATATTGTGTTTAATGATGGCAGGATTGTGTGATATGTTTGATGGAAAAGTTGCTAGAACAAAAGAAAAAAGAACAAAGGAAGAAAAAAATTTTGGTATTCAATTAGATAGTTTATCAGATTTAGTTTGTTTTGGAGTATTACCAGTTTTAATAGCATATTCTATTAATATAAAAACTCCATTTATGATACCAATAATGTTATTTTATCCCCTTTCTGCATTAATACGTTTAGCTTATTTTAACACATTAGAAATAACAAGAAAAGGTGATGGCCCAGTTAAAGAATATACAGGTCTTCCTGTAACATCTAGTGCTTTAATATTTCCATTTATATACATATTCAGAAAAGTTTTAGGAAAGTATTTTATATTAATTTATGGAATATTATTAGTAGTAGTTGGAATTTTATTTATAAGTAACATTAAAATTAAAAAGCCAAGTATTAAAATGATGTTTTTGTTTATATTAATTGGAGTAATAGAAGTAATATTGATACTTGCTTTTAGAATGATAAGATGAAATATTTATTAAGAAAGAGAGACAATGATGATATTATTGTTTATGAGTCAAAAAAATCTCTTTCTTTTTTATATAATAATTTTCTAGGAAGATTATTTTTAAAATTATTTACTAAGAAATTCTTTTCTATATTGGTTGGTAAATATATGAATAGTAAATTATCAAAATTAAAGATTAAAAAATATATAAAAAATAACAATATTAATTTGAATCTATATGAAGAAAAAAATTATGCTAATTTTAATGACTTTTTTATAAGAAAGAAGAAACAAGAGCATCTATTTGTAAACTATGATAATAAAGTATTTATTAGTCCTTGTGATAGCAAATTAAGTGTTTATAAGATTAATAAAGATTTAACTTTAAATATAAAAAATTCATTTTATAGTATTGATACATTAATAGAAAATAATATTATTAATGAGTATATTAATGGTTATGCCTTAGTATTTAGATTGTCAGAGAGTGATTATCATAGATATTGCTATATAGATTCAGGAATTCAAAATGAAAATATTCATATCAAAGGAATTTATCATACAGTACAAAAAATATCATTAAATTCATATAATTATTACAAAACTAATAATAGAGAATATACCATTTTATATACAGAGCATTTTGGAAATGTAGTAGAGGTTGAGGTAGGAGCTATGTGTATAGGAAAAATAAAGAATTTAAAAAGCAATAATAAATTCAATAAAGGTGAAGAAAAAGGATATTTTGAATTTGGTGGTTCAACCATAGTATTATTAGTTAAAGAAGATATTATTGAACTTGATAATGATATATTAGATAATTCTGCATCAAATATTGAAACTATTGTTTCTTATGGAGAAAAAATAGGAAAGGTAAAAAGTAAATAAAGTATTATTTATTTTTTTTTGTTAATAATAAGTGTATGAATAATAATGAATATAGTAAATTAGTTTCTTCTGTTATTAAACATGAAAGTTCTATTAAAAATATGTTAATAGCTTTTGTTTCAGGTGGATTAATGGGATTATTAGGAGAAATTTTATTTAAATGGTTTGTAAAATTAAATGTTAATGTAAAAGATTCTTATGCTTTAGTGTTTATCGTATTTATAGTTGTTGGCTCTATTTTAACTGGTTTAGGAATTTTTGATAAAATACTTAGTATATGTAAATGTGGATTAATTGTCCCTTCTACAGGATTTGCTAATACAATGACTAGTAGTGCTATGGATGTAAAAAATGAAGGATTCGTTAAAGGAATTGGTTCAAATATATTCAAACTAACAGGTAGTATTATATTATATGGAGTAATATTTGGATTAATATTTGGGTTAGTAAGGGGACTATTAAAAATATGACAAACAAATATGAAAATGTTTTTATAAATGATTATTATACATTATTGTGTTCAAATAAAAATAGTACAATAATAATGAAATATGTTGATAAATTTATAAATGATTATTATTGTGGAGAAAAAACTATAGAACTTGCTGAAGCAAAATATCAAGAATATAGTATTAAAGGATTATTAAATAAATGTAAATTAATAGAAAATGATATAGATTTATTAATATCATCAGATTTACAAAATCAATTATTATCTTCTTCATTGTCTTCTTCAAAATTTAAAATATCTCATTTGGGTATATATAGTGCATGTACAAGTTTTGCAGAAGGGTTAATCATAGCAAGTAATTTTGTGAACAATGAAAATAAAAAAATTATTGTAACCACTTCATCTCATAATTTGGTGAGTGAAAAGCAATTTAGATTTCCTGTTGAATATGGTGCTATAAGAAAAATGGTAAACACTTGCACTGCTAGTGGAAGTGTAAGTGCTATGATTTCTAGAATTCCTTCGAAAATAAAAATAGATTCTTCTACAATAGGAAGCGTTATTCAAACTAATCACAAAGATGCTAATGATTTAGGCTCAGCAATGGCTCCTTCTTGTGCAGAAGTATTATATAAGCATCTACATGCTCTTAATAGAAAGCCAACATATTATGATGTAATTCTTACTGGAGATTTAGGAGAATATGGGGTAGAAATAATGAAATTATATTATAAAAAGAAATATAGCGTGAGTTTAAATAATATAATTGATGCCGGAAGCATTTTTTATAAAGATAACAAAATATATGCAGGTTCAAGTGGTCCAGCATGTGCAACTATGATTTTGTTTAATCATATATTAATGAATAAAAAGTATAAAAAAATACTTTTTATAGCTACAGGATCGCTACACTCAATAATTAGTTGTAACCTAAATATTCCAATACCAAGTGTTTCTCATGCAATAAGTTTGGAGGTAATATAATGAATTATTTATATGCTTTTTTATTTTGTGGAGTAATTTGTTCATTATCACAACTTGTATTAGAAAAAACAAAATTTACTCCAGGTCATATGAATACAATACTTGTTATTATAGGGTGTGCTTTATCGGGATTTGGTATATATGATCATTTAATTGATATTTTTTCAGCAGGGTCTACAGTGCCTATAATGAACTTTGGACATTTGCTTGTTAGTGGAGCAAGTGAAGGATTTGAAAGTGAAGGAATATTAGGATTATTTAAAGGAGTATTAGTTAATGCTTCATGTGGATTAAGTATAGCAATGTTTTCTTCATTTATTGTAGCATTGTTGTTTAAAGTAAAAAATTAATTAGTTGAGTATTTAACTTATAATTAATTATGGTTCAAGCATGTTAATTAAAATAAAAAAGTCTTTTGAGAAAAAGACTTAATTTTAAATTGGTGACTCATATGGGACTTGAACCCATGAATGTTGCCTTGAGAGGGCAATGTGTTAACCATTTCACCAATGAGCCACAACTACTTAAAGATAATAACATTTTTTTAAATAATAATCAATAATTAATAAAAATATGTATAAAAAGCATAAAAATCAAAAATAATGATTAAATGTTGTACTTTTTCAGTAATTTGTGTTACAATGTATTAGATTTATATTATTGTTAGTTCGTTATGTCTCCAATAATAAAGTCAGAAGGAGGCATTTTCTTTAATGGAAGAACTTAAAGATAAAGTTATTGTTTGCAAAGACTGTGGAAAAGAATTTATACATTCTGTAAGAGATCAAGAATTCTATAAAAAAATGAATTTTACTCAAGAACCTATAAGATGTAAAGAATGTAGAGATAAGAAGAAAAGAGAAAAGAACAATAATAGGAATAACTAATACTAATTGTACTTGTAACATATAATCTAATATGCTATAATACAACTAGACATGAGTTTTTAAGAGTGGAAGGCAACTTCCACTCTTTAAATAGGTAAAAGGAGGAATGATGGAAGAAATTATTAAAAATGCCATCGTTGGGCCATTAAAAGAATCAGGAATTGAATTGCTTGATGTTCATTTTGGCATAGAAGATGGAGAAAAAACTTTGTTTGTTACTATTGACAGTGAAAAAGGTGTAGATAGTAATTTATGTGTTAAAGCAACACATATTGTTGATCCAATAATTGAGGGATTAAATTTAGATATTGAGTCTTATGTACTTGATGTAGGAAGTAAGGGAGTAAACGAATAATGAACAATAAAGAATTTAAGAAAGCAATGGATTTTATTGTTAAAGAAAAGGGAATTGACGAAGATACTGTAATTGAAGCTATGAGTGCTGCGTTATCTATAGCTTTTAGAAAAAATGAAAAAGTTGACTATACTTCTCGTGTACTTATTGATAGAAATACTGGTGAAATTAAAATATTTAAAGTAACAAGTATTGTTGATGATTATAAAGAAGAAGACGATGAAATTGATGAAGAAACTGGAGAAGAAAAAAATGCACATGATTATGTTAATGAATTAACTATCAGTGAAGCAAAGAAAATTGATAAGAACTATAATATTGGTGATGAAATACTTGAAGAAGTTACTCCTGCTAATTTTGGAAGAGTAGCTATTTCAGTTGCTAAGCAAGTAGTTTTACAAAAAATACGTGAAGCTGAACGCGATAAAATTATGAATGATTTTGTAGATAAAGATAATGAATTAATGGTTGGATTTTTAGCCATGGAAGATGCTAAAAATTATTATGTTGATTTAGGTAAAGCAAGAGGAATTCTCCCAAGAACAGAATTAATTCCTGGA
>CAZDPZ010000056.1:0-6311 GCA_964507635.1 uncultured Clostridium sp. | reverse complement strand
AAGCTATTAAACTAATAATAATATTGGTTTAAATAGAGGGTTAGAGCTATATAAGGTACTTGTTTACCTTTAATATTTTTTTGATAAATAATTAATTAAAATATCTCTTTAAAATTGATTTAAATTAATATATAATATTGTTATAGAATAAGAGGGAGTCTATGAATATTGTTTTAAATATAATATTATTATTAATTGGTTTTGTGTTATTAATTAAGTGTTCTGATATATTTGTTGAAGCATTAAGTTCTATTGCTACTAATTTTAAGATGTCTAAAATGATGATTGCTCTTACTGTAGCTGCTTTTGGAACATGTACTCCAGAGTTATCAATATCATTTAATAGTATAGCAAGCGGTAATGGAAATATGGCTCTTGCTAATGTAGTAGGAAGTAATGTAATAAATATATTACTTATAGTTGGGCTTGCTGCTTGTGTAATGCCAATTAAAATAAAAAATGAAGTTATTAAAAAAGAATTACCTATACTACTAGTAATTACATCTATGTTTTGTCTATCAATTATAACAAATTATATTACTAGAAGTAGTGATTTATTTATTCTTAATCGTTGGGATGGGTTATTATTTATATTCTTTTTTGCACTATTTATGGCATATATTATATCAGTTATAAAATCTAAACAAGGTTTTTTAGAGCGAAGTAAATCTAAATATACTATGACTAAATCAATTATTTTAGTAATTATATGTTGTGTAGGAATTATTATAGGAAGTGATTTGATAGTTGATAATACAACTGCATTAGCTGAAGCATTAAATATTAGTACTAAAATTATTACAATGACTATTGTTGTAATTGGAACATCTCTTCCTGAAATGACTATGACTGTAATAGCTGCTAAAAAGAAAGAATTTGATATAGCTCTTGGAAATATTATAGGAACTAATATATTTAATATAGGAATAGTACTTGGTTTACCTCTTTTAATATTTGGAGGTTTTACTTCAACACAATTTAATTTAATAGATATATTAGCAGTTCAAGTAGCGGCATTCTGTTTATACTATTTTGCTAGAAATGATAAGACAATATCTAGAGTAGAAGGAATTATAATGATTTCATTATTTCTAATATATTATGTTTATGTTTTTCTTTCTTGAGAAATGTTAGTAAAATAACTAACATTTTTATTTTGTTGCAATAAATAAAAAAATAAAATATAATTAAATAGTATGGAAGTGATAAAATGAAAAAAATAGGCGATAGAAAAGATGCTAGAAGAGTAAGAGAAATAGATGGACTTCATAATATAATGATAGATTTGAAACCAAGAAGATGTGATTCAGATGTATATATTAATCAAACAATGGATGTAACTAATTTAGTTAAATATATAGAAAAATTTAAAAAAGATAATCCTGATAATAAATTAACTTATTTTCATGCTTTTTCAATAGCTTTTGCTAAAGTACTTTATAATAGACCATTATTAAATAGATTTATATGTAATAGAGTTACTTATGAAAGAAATGATATTATTCTTGCTTTTGTAGCCAAAATAGCTTTTGATGATGAAAGTGAAGAAGTAATGATTAATATTAAAGTAGATAAAAAAGATACTATATTTGATATAAGAGATAAAATTAAAACTAAAGTTGATAAAATAAGAAATGCTAAAAATAAAAATAATAATAAAGAAAATACTAATAATGTTGTAGAAAAAGTAGGAAAACTTCCTAAAATAATAAGAATACCTTTAGTAGGGACTTTAAAATGGATGGATCAAAAAGGATGGCTTCCAGCATCTATGGTAGAAGATAATCTTTATTATAGTTCAGTAATATTATCAAATTTAGGTAATTTGGGTATTGGATCAATATACCATAATATAACTAATTTTGGAACAAGTTCAATTATTATAACAATAGGTAAAATACATAAAGAAAAAATAATTGATGAAAATGGTAAAGAAATAATTATTGATGCTTGTGATTTTGGTATGAATTGTGATGAAAGAATATCTGATGGATATTATTTTGCAAAGTCTATGAAACTATTTGAATATATACTTTCAAATCCAAAATTATTAGAGGGTGCGTCAAATGAAAAAATCGAAATTAAATAAAAATACTCCATGGGTTAATTTTTATAAAGAGGGAGTTAATGAACATTTAATATATCCTGAATCTACTATGGTTGGATATGTTTTAGAAGCAGTTTCTAGATTTCCAGAATATATAGCATATGAGTATTATGGTAAAGAATGTACTTATAGAGAATTTTATGAAAAAATAAGATATGCTGCTAAATGTTTAAAAGCACAAGGGGCTAAAGAGGATGACAAGATTACTATATGTATGCCTAATACTCCTGAAGCAATTATTATGTTTTATGCTATTAATATGATAGGAGCTATAGCTTCTATGATACATCCTTTATCTGGAGAAAAAGAGATAGAGAATTATTTAAATGAATCAAATAGTAAATTTATATTTTCTATTGATTTAGTGTATGATAAAGTTAGAAAAATACTTGATAATACTGGTGTTAATAAAGTAGTTATTTCTTCTATAAAAGATGATTTAAAACCAATTAAGAAACTATTATATAAATATAAATCTAGGGGACAAGTGCCTAAAATAGAACATACTGATGATATAATGACTTATAAAGAATTTTTAAATTATGGATATGATTATGAAGGAGAATATGCATGTTTAAAGAAAGATAGTGATGCAGCTGTAATTCTTTATAGTGGAGGAACTAGTGGAGATCCTAAAGGAATATTATTATCAAATAAATGTTTTAATGCTTTAGCATTACAATCTCATTTAATGTGTGATCCTTCTAAAGAAGGAGATTCTCTATTGGCTATACTTCCAATATTTCATGGATTTGGATTGGGGGTGTGTATACATACTCCTTTATGTTGTGGAATGAAAGTTATATTAGTTCCAGATTTTTCTCCTAAAAAGTTAGTTAAAACTATTAAAAAATATAAACCTAATTTTATATGTGGAGTACCTTCATTATTTGAATTACTTGCTAAGAGTGGAGGAATTGGATCAAAAGATTTATCTTCTATTAAATGTGCTGTAAGTGGAGGAGACTTTATGGCAGGCGATTTAAAAGAAAAAGTAGATGAATGTTTACATAATCATGGATCTAGTGCTGAAGTAAGAGTAGGATATGGATTAACTGAAGCAAGTGCTGCTACATGTTTAACACCAAGTGGAAGATATAAAAATAATTCTATTGGAATTCCTTTTCCAGATACATATTATAAAATAGTTTCTATTGGTACTCATGATGAAGTAGCACATTATACAGATGGAGAAATATGTATTAGTGGACCTACTGTTATGATGGAATATATAAATAATGTAAGTGAAACTATGCAAACACTAAGAGTACATAAAGATGGTAAACTTTGGCTTCATACTGGAGATATTGGCTCAATGGATGATGATGGGTATGTATTTTTTAAACAAAGAATTAAAAGAGTTATTATATCTAATGGATATAATTTATATCCAAATTATATAGAAAGTGTTATTAATTCACATCCTGATGTTTTAACAAGCACAGTTATTGGAGTTCCTCATCCTCATAAAGTACAAGTAGCTAAAGCATTTGTAGTATTAAAAGATGGAATTAAACCTTCAAAAGAAATAGAAAAATCAATAAGAAATTATTGTAATCAAAACTTAGCTACATATTCACTACCATATAAATATGAATTCATAGATTCACTTCCTAAAACATTAGTTGGTAAAGTAGCATATAGAAAATTAGAAAAAGATACACATAAATAATACATATTATATATATAAAGGAGCAAATATGAAAAAATATGATGTTGTTATTGTTGGGGCTGGACCTTCAGGATTATTTTGTGCTTATGAATTAATTACTAAAAATAATAAACTTAAAATAGCACTAATTGATAAAGGAAGAAGAGCTGAAACAAGAGCATGTCCTATGAAAACAAATGGAGGAGTTTGTTTAAATTGTAAAACATGTCAAATATTATCTGGTTACGGCGGGGCAGGAACATTTTCAGATGGAAAACTTAATTTTATTCCTAAACTAGGTAAAAGCGATTTATTTAAATATATGTCACAAAGTGAAGCTTATAGTTTAATAGATGAAACAGAGGACATCTTTACAAAGTTTAAAATGGATAGTGATATATATCCGTCTAATATGGATGAAGCACTTAAATTAAAAAAAGAAGTGGCTAAAAGTGGAGCTAGATTACTTGTAATTAAACAAAAACATTTAGGAAGTGATAAATTACCTAGTTATATTAAAGAATTTACAAATTTTTTAGAGAATAGTGGAGTAGAAATTATTGAAAATACAAATGTATTAGATGTAGTAAGTAAAGATATTACAAATCATGAAATAATACTTGATAGAAAAGATAATAGTATTATTAATGCTTCTAAAGTAGTTATAGCACCAGGAAGAACAGGTGCTAAATGGGTACAAGAATTAGCAGATAAATATAAAATTCCATATACTAGTCAAAGTATAGAAATAGGAGTAAGAGTAGAAGTAAGAAAAGAAATATTAGAAGATATTACTGATATAATATATGACCCTACAATATTTATTAAAACTGATACATATACAGATGAAATAAGAACATTTTGTACTAATCCAGGTGGATTTGTAGCAAAAGAAAATTATTATGGATTTATTTGTGTTAATGGGCATTCATTAAAAGATATTAAATCAAATAATTCAAATTTTGCATTCATTAGTAAAGTCGGATTAACTGAACCTGCTACAAATACTAGATTATATGGAGAATCTATTGCTAGAATAGCAAATGTATTAGGCAATGGTAAACCTATTATTCAATCATTAAGAGATTTAAAAAAGGGAAGAAGAAGTGAATGGAAAAGAATAAATAAAGGTTTTATTGAGCCAACACTAAAAGATTGTGTAGCGGGAGATTTAGCACTTATACTTCCTCATAGAATAATAACTAATATATTAGAAGGATTAGAAAAATTAGATGAAATAATACCAGGTGTTAATAATGATGAAACACTTCTTTATGGACCTGAAATAAAATTCTTTAGTAATGAAATAAATACCAATAATAAATTTAAATTAGAAGACTGTGATATTTATTTTGTAGGAGATGGATCTGGTAAAGCAGGTAATATAGTTAGTGCTGCAGCTACAGGATTAGTGGCTGCTAAAGATATATTGAGTAATTATGAAAAAAAGTGATTTAATTATATCTTTAAGTATTTTAATTAATCATAAAGAATCTGGAATATTAGAGTTTCTTACTAATAACTATAAATCTTTAGAAAATATTTCTAAAACTGTTCTTAATAGTTTAGAAAGTTTTGATATGGAAAATGATAAATTTGAAAATCATATTTCATTAGAAGAAACACTTAATTTAGCAAAAGAATTTTTAAATGAAATAGACCAGTCATATTCTAAATTATTAGATGAAGATATAAAGAATGGTAATTTAAATTTATTTGATTCAAAAGATTCAAAAAGTATAGAAGAGTACTCATTAAGAGCCCATCATTCACAAAGAATTAATGATGGAAAAGAAACAATTCATATAAATGTTCCACTTTATCATAATATAGATGATGTATATACATTAATACATGAAGTAATACATGATGTTAATAAACAAAAATATGATTCACTTGATGGTATTTTATTTTCAGAATTTTTATCAATATATACAGAATTTAAATTATATGAGTTTCTTTCTAATAAAGGATATCCTCATAATGATATAATAATTCCTATTAATAATAGATTAGATGATTTAAAATATAAAAGCAAATATATTCTATATATAATACAAGTATATAAAGAATTAATTAACAATCCTAATATAATTAATGAAAAACTATTAGATGATAAACAAACAAAAGAAGAATTTAATATCATAAGAGCGAATCTAAAATATTTTTTAGCTACTCTTATGTCAATATTCACTTGCTATAAAAAAATTCCTATTCAAAATATAAAAGATTTTGATTCATCACTTCATAAAAATAATGATTTAGAAAGTTTAAATTATTTGTTTGTAACATTTCCATCTAATGAAGATATATCACAATCTATAGATTATTTTATACAAGGAAATACTATTAAAAAATAGTATGCCTTGCAAAAGTGTGATAAATTTAATAAAAAAGCATGCAAAAGTGTGATAAAAGTAGTTAAAATGTACGTAAAAGTGTGATATTAGGAAAAACTAATTATTTACTTATATTATTATTTATTATATAATTAACTTATAATATAAGGAGTTTTAAAATGCAAGTCAAAAAGAAATACTTACTTATATCAGT
>CAZDPZ010000055.1:0-6424 GCA_964507635.1 uncultured Clostridium sp. | reverse complement strand
TCTTTTGCAGATTTGCTTCTTATATCCATTTTTTCTTTTGATGAATATATAGTTGCATTTTCTATAGCCTTAATTAGAAATTCTTTAGCTTCTTTCTCAAAACTGCTTGCTTCAATTTCTTTTTTCATAGCTTCAGTTAATTCTTTACCTTTTAAATTTTTAAATTTATTTTCTGATAAATATTTAAGTTTTAATTCATTAGGGCTTCCTTCTAATCCACTCGTGTAAGCAGGACTTACTACTGGGTCTGCTAATTCCCAAATTTTTCCTACAGGATCTTTAAATGCTCCATCTCCATAAACCATTACTTCAATATTCTTACCAGTTTTTTCTTTTAAAAGTTTTTGAACTTTTAGTACAAGTTCATCTCCAGTTCTTGGAAATAATTTAACTTTTTCTTCTGTTGAACGATTACTTCCTAAAAGACCATATTTACTATAACCACTTCCATCAATACTTTCATTTAATATATCGCTTAAAGTAAGTACTTTTTTAGCACCTGCTTTAATTAAAGCATCTTTAGTTTCTTTTCTTGTATGTATATCACAAGCAATTATATAAGAAGTATAATTTAAAATAGTTTCTGGTTTATTTGAAAAAATCATTTCAAATTCGCATCCTTCTTTTAATACAAGTTCTTTATATACTTCATACATATTTACACCAGTAAATAAATGTTTAAAATGACTATACTTTTCTACATACTCACTCTCACTAATAACATCGCTTGAAACATTTACATTATTCTTTTTTAAATCTTCCTTATATAGAATATCATTACCTACTTCATCAGAAGGATAACTACAAAGTAAAGTTATTTTCTTAGTACTTTTAGCTAATGCTGATAATAATACTGCAAATCTATTACGGCTTAAAATAGGATAAACTATTCCCAAATGATCAGTAGACATTTTATTTCTAACATCTTGTGCGATTTGATCAAGAGTAGCAAAGTTTCCTTCACTAATGCCTACAACTGCTTCTGTAATAGCTACTACATCTTTATCATAAAAATTAAAATTTTCACTTTTACTAGCTTTTAATAATGAATCTACTACAATTGAAGCTAAATCATCTCCCTCTTTTATTATAGGTGTTCTTATACCTCTTACCACTGTTCCTACATCTTTCATACATCACTCTCCTATTTTATTTTATCACATAAAAAAATAAAAAATAGAATTATTACAAAACATTTACATAGATATTGTTTTTTATATTTTTTACATCTATAATTAACTTAGGAGGATAATATGAAAAATGATTTAAAACTTGTTGTACTTAATAGTATGGAAGATAGAGGAAAATCTATTGAGAAAGAAATTCAAAAATTAAGAAAAAATAAGGAAGAATTAATTATTCCAATTAAACAACCAAGATTTGCTAATGGAGAAGGAAAAACTGAAATTGGGGAATCTATTAGAGGAAAAGATGTATATATTTTAAGTGATGTAAGTAATTACTCTATTACTTATAAAATGCCAAATGGTATAATTAATCATTATAGTCCTGATGATCATTTTAGAGATATTGAAAGAACAATAATGGCTATGAGAGATCATGCCAGTAAAATTACTGTTATTATGCCAATGCTTTATAGTTCAAGACAACATAGAAGAAAAAGTAGAGAATCATTAGATTGTGCTAATGCTTTGCAATTATTAAATTCTTTTTACAAAGTTAATGATATAATTACAATTGATGTACATGACCCTAATATTACTAATGCTTTACCATTAAATTCTTTTGAAAACATTTATTCTACAGGACTAATATTAAAAAAGTTTTTACATAACGAAATTAAAAACATTGATATTGATAATCTAGCTATTATAGCACCTGATACAGGAGCAGTTGAAAGAGCTAGATTTTATTCTAATATCTTTAAAGTGCCACTTGGAATGTTTTATAAACAAAGAGATTATAATGTCACAGACGGAGAAAACAAAATTATATCTCATGATTATTCAGGACCAAATGTTGAAGATAAAGATATTATTGTAGTAGATGATATGATTTCTTCTGGTAGTAGTACAATAGACGTTATAAATCAGCTTCATGATATGAATGCAAAAAATGTATACATCATAACAACATTTTCTTTATTCGTAAGTGGAATTGATAAATTTAAAGAAGCTCACAAAGAAGGAAAATTCAAAAAATTATATACAACTAATTATACTTATATTCCAGATAATATTAAAAAAGAAAAATGGCTAGAAATAGTTGATGGTAGTGAATTATTAGCTAAAATAATAAATACTTTAAATAATAATGATTCTCTTGCTCCATTACTTGATGAAAAATCTGAAGTAGCTAGTGAAGTTGAAAAAATTAGAGAAAAAAATAAAGCTAAGTAATATTAGCTTTTATTTTAAAAATCTATATTTTCCTATAATTGGAAGCTCTTTTGAATTACCATAAGACGTATTAATTATTCCAAATAATGTAAGAATAAATATAAATACACATAATATATAATTTATAAAACTTACCCAAGTGGGAGTATAACTACTATATAAGTATACTTCAGTAAACATTAATTTAAGTACTTTAGTTATTATGAAAACTAATATTTCTAATATAAATAAGTTAATTCCTTGATTAATATGAAATAATATATATTTACTATTCTTATGTTCATTTTTTATCATTGGAATAATGAACAAACATCCCAAATAACATAGAATAGCACTATTCTTTTTGTTTTTTACTTCTATCTTATCAAAACTATTTGTTTCATTTTTAGTATTGACCAATGCTTCAACAACATCAATCGTTTTATCAGCAGCATCTTTTTTGTTATCCTTGTTAACATTATTTTCATTATTATTCATAACTTTAATCCTCTCTTAAGATATTATATCAAAAAACACTTAAAATATCTATTATAAGATATGTCCATAATAAAAAAATATACTACTAATTAATAAAAACTTATGATATAATTAACTCATGCAAGTATGGCGGAATTGGTAGACGCATCAGACTCAAAATCTGACGGTTGTAAAACCTTGTGGGTCCGAGTCCCACTTCTTGCACCAAAATTGAATAAAGAACTTGGGATAATTATTTTTTTTATATATTACCCAAGTTTTATTTTTAGGAGTCTTCATGATTAAAATAAAAGAATTAGATACAATTTATAAAGAAACTAAATATATAGATTCATTATTTCAAGATGCTTATAATATTAAATTAGATAAAAGAATTAAAGATAATAATTTAGAATTATTAGTTGAGTTCGGAGAGTTCGCTAATGAAACTAGATGTTTTAAGTTTTGGAGTAAAAAAGGACCTAATAAAAAAGAAATAGTACTTGAAGAATACATAGACTGTTTATTTATGATATTATCTTTTTGTAATTTGTTAGATGTTTCAATAAACGAAAAGTTTTCTAAATCTAAAAATTTAAATTTAAATGATTCTATATTATATTTATATGAATTAGGTGTTAAATTGAATAAAAAATTAGATAAAACTTATACTAAAAGAATGTTAATTGAAATACTTCATATAGCAGACCTATTGAATTTTTCAATTAATGATTTATACGAAACAACTATGAAAAAGAGTGCAATTTTACAAAATCGTTTAAATAGTGATTATTAATTATATAAATATTTTAACTATAGTAACTATAAAATCTATAATAAATAATATACTTAAAATAATACTTATTACTTTAGGTATTTTTTTAATGAATTTATCTATAAAAGGATTAAATACATAAATAACTAGGTAGGCTAGTATTCCCCATAATATTGATGTTGGTAAAGAAATATACGGCCCTATATTAAATAAAATATTTGAATAATCCCAATAACGTACATTATATATTACCTCTAATATATTACCCGTTATGTATTCTAGTAAAGTAAGACTAATAATACTTATAAATATAAAATAAAACTTTTTATATCTTTTAAATTTATCAGTGCATTTATGAATAAACATTATTAATAGTACACTTATTCCATATAAGATAGTCCAAGGTCCATACATAATACCACTATTAAAATGGTTATTCATTATTAAAGAAATTATTGTTTCAAATAAATAACCTATAATAGAGTAAAATAAAAAAATATTTAATTTATACATATTTATATTATGTACTTAAAAATATTTTTTATTCATTAATTTTCTTTATAATTAGATGTATATAATTCATGCTCTTCATCATTGTCTTTTTTTTCATTTACAAATACAGGTAAATCACTTTTTGATGCAAGACCAAAATAATCCAAAAATTCATCTGTTGTCTTATATAAATTAGGTTTACCTATTTTATCTGCTTTTCCACATGCTTTAATAAATCCCTTAGCAAGTAATCTTCTTACTATTTGAGAAGAATTAATTCCTCTTATATTATCTATTTCTAATCTTGTAATTGGTTCATTATATGCAATTACTGCTAGAACTTCTAAAGATGCATTAGAAAGTGTTTTATTTCTAGATTCAAACACTAATTTCTGATAATAATCTTTATGTTCTTCTTTAGTAGTAAGTTTAAAACTATTACCTAGAAAAGAAATTCTAAGGCCTCTTTCCTCACTTTCATAATCAATTTTTAATTCCATTAATAAACTCATTACTTCTTCTTTATTTAATTCAAGAATGTCTTTAATTTCATCTATAGTAATTCCTTCATCCCCTACTACAAATAATATACCTTCTAATATAGCTTTTTTATTCATTACTTCCAACTCTTTCTAAATAAATATCAGAGAAATTATTATCTTGTTTAATAATTATTTCTTTATTCTTTGCCATTTCTAATACAGATAAAAATGTTACAACAACATATGGCTTAGTTATTTCTTCAAATAAATCTATAAAATTAACTTTAGATTTGTTTTTAAGAATTACTCTTATATTATCAATTCTTTCTTTAACTGACAACTCTTTTCTAGTAATTTTAGTAGTTTGTGGTTTATTATATTCTTCTCTTTCAAGTAGTTTTTTAAAAGCATCTAATAAATCAAATACACTTACACTTCCATCATTTTCTATCATTTCAGCGGAATATTCCTTTAATGATTCAGGTGACTTAGTATAATAGTTATTTCTTTTTTCTTCTAAACTTTTAAAACTTGAAATAGAATCTTTATATTTTTTATATTCAATTAATCTTTTTTTAAGTTCAGCTTCTGCATCTTCACTTTCTGTTTCATCATCAGAAAGATCTGTATATGGAAGTAGTTTTTTACTTTTCATTTCGACTAATTCACATGCCATAACTAAATATTCACTTGCTATATCCAAATTCATTTCATTCATTTTTTCAATATAATTTAAATATTCTTTCGTAATTTTTGATATTTCAATATCAAAAATTTCCATCTTTGACTTTTTAATTAAATGAAGTAATAAATCAAGTGGTCCTTCAAAATCCCCAATTAAAATATCATCCATTATTTACAAGTCCAACCTTTTGATTGTTCTTTAGTTTTTATTACATATGGAGTATCACTACCATTATGTAATGGATTAAATCCTTCAGGAATGGTACTTAAAGTAATAGTATAATTAACTGAAGTATCTGAATAAATAGCTGTAATATTATAATTATTTAAGTTTAAATACTCATTCTTTAAATCTTCTTTATATTTTGTAACTTCAGTTGATTCACTAATATAGGTAAATTCCTTATTAACAGCATAAGATATCAAATTATTATTAGTAAAATTATATATTATACTATAGTTCAATGATGTGTTCTCTAAATCATCATCAAAAGTACAATTAAGTGTTTGATTAGATTTTTCCTCATCCTTAGTATAAACATGAACTAACATATAAAATGCATTAGAATAAATATCATTGCTTACATTTATAGAATATACACCAGTAGTATTTTTTTCTAAACTATCTAAATTAAATAATTCTTTATATAATAATTCACTATCAGAATTATATATTTCAATATATATATCCTTATTTTTAACATTAGAAAATGACTTTGATGATACATAATTCAAAAGCAATATAGTTCCAGACCCTCTTTTAAAATTATAAAACTTGATGCTATTTGTTGTCATATAACTACTAGAATCATCTATCTTAACTTTACCATTATATAAATTTCCATTTAATGACTCTTCAGTTTCTTTTATATAAGGTGTTATATTTTCATCAAAATAATCAAGTATATTGTCCATATAAAATAAAATAACACCCAAAATTACAACTATTATAAATATTGATACATTGCTATTTTTCTTCTTTTTAGTATTAATTACTTCTCTGTCAACTGGAGTTACTACTTGTGCTTGAACGGGAACTCCTTGCGTAGGAGTTTGATTATTATTTGCTTGATTATTAGTATTTTCTTCTTTCATATTCTATCTCCCTAATTATTTTCTACAATAAATTATATCAAAAAAAGAATGATTTGTCATTCCTTATTGATAATATTTAT
>CAZDPZ010000054.1:0-6561 GCA_964507635.1 uncultured Clostridium sp. | reverse complement strand
ATTATAACTCATTACAAAACTTACTACACATATTTTGTGTACTTTCAAATTTAATCAACAAGAAAATAAAAAATAAGTCTTTTTTAGTGAAATAGTAGTGAAATAGTTTTACTTAATAGTTCTAAGGTGATATAATAATCATAATTTTAAAGGGAGGAAATAATGTTAGAAATTAAAAATATTAAAAAAACTTATAAAACATTAGACTTTGTTCAAAAAGCATTAGATGATGTGAGTATTAATTTTAGACAAAATGAATTTGTTTCTATTTTAGGTCCTTCTGGTAGTGGAAAAACTACACTTCTTAATGTTATTGGTGGACTTGATGCTTATGATTCAGGGGATTTAATTATAAATGGTATTAGTACAAAACATTATAAAGATAAAGATTGGGATAATTATCGTAATTGTAGAGTAGGATTTGTATTTCAGAATTATAATCTTATAACTCATCAAACAATACTTTTTAATATAGAACTTGCTTTAACTTTGTCTGGAGTTAATAAAAAAGATAGAAAAATTAAAGCTGCTATGGCCCTTAAAAAAGTTGGTCTTGAAAAGCATATGTATAAGAAGCCTAATCAATTATCTGGTGGTCAAATGCAAAGAGTTGCTATAGCAAGGGCATTAGTAAATGACCCTGATATTTTACTTGCTGATGAACCTACAGGCGCACTTGATTCTAAAACTAGTAATCAAGTTATGGATATACTAAAAGAAGTAGCAGAAGATAGATTAGTTATTATGGTTACTCATAATGAAAATCTTGCTAAAAAATATTCTACAAGAATAATTAAATTATTAGATGGAAAAATAATAGATGATTCTAATCCATATAAAGAAAAAGAGTCAAAAGAAGATATTAAATCTAATTTTAAGAAAAAATCTATGTCTTTTTTTACTGCACTACATTTAAGTTTTAGTAATTTAAATACTAAAAGAGGAAGAACTATATTGGTATCTTTTGCTGGTAGTATTGGAATAATTGGTATTGCTTTAATTCTTTCTTTATCTAATGGAGTAAATAATTATATTGAAAGAATCCAAGAACAAACTCTATCTTCTTATCCTTTTACTATTGAAGAAGCTACTGCTGATATAACAGGAGCTATAACAACTATTATGGGAAATAATGAAAAAAGTGATAAAAAAACTGGTGTTGAAGAGATTCAAGTAGCTACTGAAATGTTTACTAAAGTAGGAACAAATGATTTAAAAAGTTTTAAAAATTATTTAGATAATAATAAAGCAAACGTAGAAAAAATGACAAATGATATAGTCTATTCTTATGGAATAGACCCTCAAATATACTCTAGTGATACAAAAGATGGTGTCACTATATTAAACCCAAGTAATATGTTTTCTACTTTTACGAATAGTATTAATTCTAGTATGATATCAACATCATTTTTTAATCAAATGATAAATAATAAAGATTTATTAAGTTCTCAATACGATATGGTAGCAGGTTCTTGGCCTAAAAATTATAATGAAGTAATATTGGTATTATCTGATGCTCATTCAATAAGTGATGTACTTGTATATGTTTTAGGACTAAGAGATCAAAGTGAATTTAATAAAATGTTAGAAGATGTTATGAGTGGAAAAAGTATTACAAATAAAAATGTTCCTCTTGAATGGACATATGATGAATTATTAAATATTACTTTTAAATTAGTTTTATCAACAGATTATTATAAATATGATGATAAATTTGATATATGGACTGATATGAGTGATGATGAAGAATATTTAAAGAAGCTAGTTGAAAATGGAATAGATATAAAAATATCTGGCATTATAGCACCTAAAAGTGGAAGCATAGCATCTCTTACTCCTGGAATATCATATACATCTGATTTAATTGATTATATTATTAATACATCTAGTGAATCACAAATAGTAAAACAACAATTAAAAGATACTAATATAGATGTATTTTCCGGTAAGACTTTTGAATCTATAAAAAAAGGAAACAATTCAACAGGTCTTGATTTTCAAGATATGATATCAATTGATTCAGATGCTTTAGAAAGTGCTTTTGGATCAAATGTGAGTGAAAGTGATATTAAGAAAATAATCTCTTCATCCATTGAAGATATGACAAATGATATTTCTGTTGATACGACAGAATCCTCAACCGATTTTGAAAATGGTTTAAAAAAATTATTCATAGGATTAGTAAAAGATAATATTGATGTAACTTCATATGCAACTTTTACATCAAGTAATTATGAAAATAAAATAAATGAATATTTTGATTCAGAGGAATCAAAGTCAATAATTAATTCTTTAGAAAACAAATATGGATTACCAAGTAGTAATTTTGTAAATGTATATAGCAATTTGATAAAAGGAATAACTTTATCATTAATAAATACTATGGGAGGAAACGCTACATTAAATGAAAGTACAGCAAATTCTATAATTGAAGGCTCTCTTTCAACCTTAGATGTAATGAATGTTACTAACCAATTATCGAAAATAATGAGTGAAACAAAAATGAAAATAAGTGTTGCCTCTATAGCAACAAATATGTCTACCTCATTAATTAGTAAAATATCTTCTTCTATAAAAGTAGACCCAGATAAAATAGCATCAGCTTTTAGTTTTGATTTTGATGAAGATGAACTTACTCGTATTATTAGTACTTTGTTAACGTCTTCTGATGAAGAAGTTAATGCAACTAATAATTTAAGAACTTTAGGATATTCAGAATATGATAATCCTATGAGAATATCAGTTTATTTTGATAGTTTTGATTCGAAAGAATTATTTAAGAATTTTATAACAGATTATAATGAAACAATGACTTCAAAAGGTGAAGAAGATAAGTCTATTAATTATACTGATGTTACTGGAATATTAATGTCTTCTGTATCTTATATAGTAGATATAATAAGTTATGTTTTAATTGCCTTTGTGTCAGTATCATTAATTGTTTCATCTATAATGATAGGAATAATTACATATATTTCTGTACTTGAAAGAACAAAAGAAATAGGTATATTGAGAAGTATAGGAGCATCTAAAAGAGATATTAGAATTGTATTTAATGCAGAAGCAATTATTATTGGATTTTGTGCTGGATTATTTGGAATAATTCTTACATATATTCTTAGTATATTTGTTAATATAATTTTAGAATCTTTAACTAGTGAACCTTCTTTAGCTGAATTACCAATATTAGCTGCTTTAATACTCATAGCAATAAGTGTAGCACTTACATATATTGCTGGACTTATACCTTCTGGTATAGCTTCTAAAAAAGACCCTGTCGAAGCATTAAGAAGTGAATAATTAAGGAATACTTTATGTATTCTTTTTATTTGTGTTATAATTACTATGTTATCTAAATTTCATGTGAGGTATTTATGAGAATATATAACGAAGAATTTACTAAAGAAACAAATTTAATTAAAAAGGATGAAACAATAGTATCTTTGTCAGATATTCATATAAATACTGGATGCTCATATAAACTATTAGACAAAGCGATTGAATCTGTAGAAATGGAAAAGCCTAATTATATTACTATCAGTGGAGATGTAATGAATAGAGCAAGTCATTATTTAATAATGGAAAACAGGAAAAAATTAATGTATTTGTTGAAAAGATTATCTAATATAGCCCAAGTGTTTTTATCTTTGGGAAACCATGATTTATCTGATAGTAAAACAATTACATCAGATGAAATAAAAGATTTATTAAGATATTTAGAGCATGTATATAATTTTATATTATTAGACAATAAAAGTTTTCAAACTGATAATATTAATTTTATAGGATTTTCTCAAAGATTAGATGGCTATAGAGAATATAATCGCAAGCATTGGAATGATTGGTTTATAGAAGACTTAGTAAAGTCAGATTTAAAAGCTATTAAAGACAAATTTAATTGTTTACTATTACATTCTCCTATGCCATTATTAATAAATAATAAAGAATTATTGAATGAAATTAATGATCTTATTGGAAGTATTGATTTAATAATATGTGGGCATTTGCATGATGGAATTATTCCAAAAAGTATTCAGAAATTTAATCCAAATTCTAATAAAGGATTACAACCAATAATATATAGACCGGTAGTAAAAGAATGTAGAGGAGCTTACCAAAATAATGATACAACACTAGTAATTAATAGAGGACTTAGAAAATGGGTATTAGATAATCCATTATTTAATGCTGTAGACTCTATTAGTGCAAAAGATATAATGACAATTAAATTAAAAAAGAAAGATTAATAATTATGTTAGAATATGAAAATGAATTATATAAAAAGGGTATTAAATATATAGCTGGAATAGATGAGGTAGGAAGAGGACCATTAGTAGGCAGTGTAGTAGCATGCGCTATTATATTACCACAAGGTTTTTATGATGAAAGAATCAATGATTCTAAAAAGTTATCTGAAAAAAAGAGAAATGAATTGTATCAAGTAATTAAAGATAATGCTATATCCATAGGAATAGGAGTAGTTAACGAAAATATTATAGATGAAGTCAATATTCTAGAAGCTACTAAGTTGGCTATGAAAATGGCAGTAGATAATTTAAGTGTTACCCCAGAGTATCTTTTAATTGATGCTGTAAAGTTAGAAACTAATATACCATCTATTTCAATTATTAAAGGAGATGCTAAAAGTGAATCAATTGCTTCTGCATCAATAATAGCAAAAGTTACTAGAGATGCAATGATGTATGAACTAGATAAACAATATCCAGAATATGATTTTAAACATAACAAAGGGTATGGAACAAAAAAACATATAGAAGTGATTAATAAAATTGGAATATTAAAAGAACATAGAAAAACATTTGCTCCAATAAGTGAAATAATAAAAAAAGACTAGTAAATTAATATAAAACGTGATATTATTTTTTATATAAGCGATAATAGTATGATGGAAAATACTTAGGCTATAATTAATAAGTGATTCTTTTGAATAATGTAGGTGGAACCGTGGAATTTATTTCACCCTATAGTTTGCGAAAGAATTTTATTTTTTAAGGAGGAATAAAATGGATGATTTAGTTAATTATTGCAAGACTTATGGATTTGTTTATCCAGGAAGTGAAATATATGGAGGATTTGCTAATACTTGGGATTTTGGACCAGTAGGAGTTCTATTAAAAAAGAACATTAAAGCCCTTTGGTGGAAAAGATTTGTGCAAGAGAGTATTAATACTTTTGGTATAGATGCTACTATTTTAATGAATCCGAAAGTTTGGGAAGCAAGTGGTCATATACAAAGTTTTGGAGACCCAAAAATGGATTGTAAGAAATGTCATCAAAGATTTAGAGCAGATACACTAATTGAGGAATTTTCAAAAGGAAGTATAGCTAGTGAAGCAATGAGTAATTCTGAATTAGAAAGTTATATTGCTGAAAATAAAATTAAATGTCCTCATTGTGGAAGTTTTGATTGGACACCAATCAGAAAATTCAATCCTATGTTTAAGACTTCTCGTGGAACACTAGAAGATGAAAGTGATACTGTCTATTTAAGACCAGAAACTTGTCAAGGAGAATATGTTAATTTTTTAAATATTCAAAGAACATCTAGAGCTAAATTACCATTTGCTATAGCACAAATTGGAAAGTCTTTTAGAAATGAAATAACACCAGGTAACTTTTTATTTAGAACTATTGAATTTGAACAAATGGAACTTCAAATGTTTTGTAAGGAAGAAGATAGTATGAATATTTATAGTGAGTATAAAGATAAAGCTATGAAATTTGTTACTGATTTAGGATTAAAATCTTCTGATTTGAGATTTCATGATCATGATAAACTTGCACATTATGCTAAATGTGCATGTGATATTCAATATCATTTTCCAATAGGATGGGAAGAATTAAATGGAATTCATCATAGAGGTACATGGGATTTATCAAGACATAGTGAGTTTTCTGGTAAGAAAATGGAATATCAAGATCCTGATACTAATGAAAAATTTATTCCTAATATTATTGAGTATTCTATTGGTGCTGATAGGTTAACCCTTGCTATTATGTGTGCATCATATGAATTAGAAAAATTAGAAAATGATACTAGAGATGTTATGCATTTTAATCCATCTATAGCTCCATATAAAGTAGCAGTACTTCCTCTTATAAAAAAAGTTCATAAAGATAAATCACTAGAAATATTTAATAATTTATCAAAATACTTTATGTGTACTTATGATGAAACAGCATCAATTGGTAAAAGATATAGAAGACAAGATGCTATAGGAACACCATATTGTATTACCATTGATGATGAAACATTAAATAATAATACAGTTACTATAAGGGATAGAGATACAATGAAACAAAGTGTTTTAAAAATAAGTGAAATTGAAAATTATATAGAAGAAAAGATATTTTTTGAATAGTATTGAAATGTATTCGAATAATTAGTATACTATAAAATATAGTAAAGGGATATAACTTATGAAAGAAAATAATAAATCAGTATTATTATTAGTAATTGGAATAATTACACTTTTAATAGCTACACTTGGAGCAACATATGCATGGTTTAATACATCTGTAGAAGGAAATGCTAATGCA
>CAZDPZ010000053.1:0-6622 GCA_964507635.1 uncultured Clostridium sp. | reverse complement strand
TATTTATATATAATTGGCCAAAAGATATAAAAGCTTGGTATATGAAATTAAATAGTGATAATAAAACTGTTGCTGCAGTAGACTTAGAAGTTCCAATTTCTGGTGAATTAATGGGTGGAAGTCAAAGAGAAGATGATTACGAAAAATTAGTTTCTAGAATGAAGGAATTTAATGTAAATAAAGATATGGTAGATTGGTTTTTAAATTTAAGACTTTATGGAGGATGCTATCATTCTGGATTTGGAATGGGGTTTGAAAGACTTGTAATGTATTTAACGGGGATTGATAATATAAGAGATGCTATACCATTCCCAAGAACTCCAAATAATTGTGATTACTAAGGAGGAAGAATATGAGTAGTAATTTTACTAAAGAAATGATTGAAAATTATGCTGATAAATTATTAATAGGGTTAGATGATGAAGAAGTTAATATGATTCAAAGTGAATTTGATCAAATTGAAAAAAAGATTAATTTAATAAATAATATTCCTAATATTGAATCTATTGAACCACTTAGTTATCCATTTGAAATGACTATTGATTCATTAAGAGATGATACGGAAGAAGAGGATTATGCTAGTATTGAAGAATTGCTTCAAAATTGTAAGCAATATGAAGGAAGAGAAGTAGAAGTTCCTAAGGTGGTAGTATAATGGATTATATAAATTATAATATTTTAGATTTACACGAGGCACTTAAAAATAATAAAATAACAAGTAAAGAATTAGTTAGTGAAAGTATTAAAAAATGTCATGATATACAAAAGAGTACTAATGCTTTTGTTACTATTATTGATGATGCGAAATATAAGGAAGTAACTGATAATTTACTTTCAGGTATACCTTATGGAATAAAAGATAATTTTTCAACTAAAGGTGTTTTATCAACTGGTAGTAGTAATACTTTAAAAGATTATGTACCTTTTTTTGATGCTACAGTAGTAAAGAAGTTAAATGAATCTGGTTGTACTTACGTTGCTAAAACTGTACTAGATGAGCTAGGAATGGGTGGAACAGGAACTACAGGACATACAGGAAGTGTACATAATCCATGGAATTATGAAAGAATGTGTGCGGGGAGTTCTGCAGGAAGTGCAGCATCTGTTGCTTGTGGAGTATATCCATTTGCGCTTGGTAGTGATACAGGAGATTCTATTCGTAAACCAGCAGCTTATTGTGGAGTAGTGGGATATAAGCCAACTTATGGAATGGTTTCTAGATATGGATTGTTTCCTTTTGCAAGTTCTTTAGACACAGTAGGATGTTTAACAAGAAGTGTTAAAGATAGTGCAATTGTAGTAGATGCTATGAAAGGAAAAGATGAAAATGATATGACTAGTTGGGATTCTAGTAATATTCATTTATTAGATAGTATTGATGGAAAAGTCTCAGGTAAAAAATTATTTTATATTAAAGAAGTATGTGATATTAATAATTATAAAAATCCAAGTAATGAGTTAAAAAGTCAATTAGAAAATTTTGATAAAACAATTGAACTTTGTAAGAGTCTAAATATGAGTGTTAATGAGATAAGTATAGATGAATCATTACTTAAGTCTCTTCCTGCTACATACTTAGTTATTTCTTGTGCAGAAGCAACAAGTAATATGTCTAACTTAACAGGTATTTCTTTTGGACCAAGAAGTGAAGGTAAAGATATAATGCAAATTATTAAAGATTATAGGACTATGGGCTTTAGTCCATTAATTAAGAGAAGATTTGTAATAGGTTCTTATGTTTTACAAAGTGAAAATCAAGATAAATACTTTTTAAATGCTAAGAGAGTTAGAAGATTAATTGTAAATAAAATGAATGAATTATTTAAAGAATACGATGCTTTAATTCTTCCTGTAGGAAGTGGTCCTGCTAAATATTTAGAAAATAGTAAGAATGAGTATAATGGTGATATTAATTTGTTAGAAGAACATCTACTAATAGGTAATTTTGGTGGATTCCCTTCAATTACTATTCCTAATGGATTTATTTCAAATCTTCCAGTAGGGGTAAATATTACAGGAAATATTAAGAAAGATTCTCTCGTTTTAAATATTGCTTATGCTTTAGAAAGTAAAATGGATTATAAAAACCAAATTGCTAAGGAGGATCTATGAATAAATATGAAGCTGTTATAGGACTTGAATTTCACTGTGAAGTATCATCTCATACAAAAGTGTTTTCAAAGGGAATTAATGGATATAATAAAGTATCTAATAGTATGATTGATCCTTTAGATATGGGATTTCCTGGTACTCTACCTGTGTTAAATGAATTATGTGTTAAAAAGTCATTAATGATGGCATTAATTCTTAATTGTAAAATTCCACAATATTTAGAATTTGATAGGAAAAATTATTTTTATCCAGATTTACCAAAGGGATATCAATTAACTCAGTTTTTTAATCCTATTGGAGTTAATGGAAAATTTGAGGTATACACTAATGGATTAAAAAAAGAAGTATTGATTCATGATATTCATTTAGAAGAAGATGCAGCATCATTGGATCACTATTATAATACTTCAACAATAGATTATAATAGATGTGGCGTACCTCTTTTAGAATTAGTTACTGAACCATGCTTTAATTCAAGTGAAGAAGCACTAACTTTTTTAGAACAAATTAAAAGTATTTATCAATATACTAATATATCAGAATGTGATACTAAAAAAGGACAAATTAGATGTGATGTTAATGTTTCTATTAAAGATATAGGATCTAATATATTAGGTACAAAAGTAGAAGTTAAAAATGTTAATAGTTTTGATAGTATTAAAAAAACTATTGAATATGAAATAAAAAGACAAAGTAAACTTAAAAGCAGTGGACATTATGATGAAGTAGTACAAGAAACAAGAAGGTTTGATGAAGAATCACAAACTACTATTCATATGAGAAGTAAAGTGGATGCTATTGATTATAAATATTATCATGAGCCAAATATTCCAAAGTTTAAAATAACACAATCTTTAATAGATGAAGTAAGAAATAATATTCCGGTATTACCAAATGAAAGAAAAGATAATTATATAAAGAATTATAATTTAAGTGAGTATGATGCTAATGTTCTTGTAAAAGATAAAAAAGTATCAGATTATTTTGAAGAGTGTTTACATCTTGGATCTGATGCTAAGAATGCATCTAACTGGATAGGTACTAGAGTATTAGGAGAAGTTAATAAAAATAATATTTCCATTAACGAGTTATTTGTTACTCCTTCTATGTTAAGTGAGCTTATTTGCCTTATTAATGAAAATAAAATATCTACTGACCAAGCTAAAAAAGTATTTAGTTTAATGTTAGAAGAAGAATTAACTCCAAAAGAAATAGTAAAAAAATATAATATGGAAGTTATAAGTGACGATGTATTAATTGAAACATTAGTTAATGAAGTAATAAATGAAAATATTCAAGCTGTAAATGACCTTAAAAACGGAAGAACTAATATGTTTGATTATTTAGTTGGTCAAGTTATGAAAAAATCTAAAGGAAAAGTAAATCCAATAGAAGCAAAAAACAAAATGATGGAAAAATTAAAATAGAGTTTTTAACTCTTTTTTATATTTAAAAAATATAGTATAATAAATTTGGAGAAATGATATGAAAAGAAGACTTAAAAAAGGTTTTGTTAATTTAATTGTTGCTTTAATATTTAGTGGTCTTGCTATTGCATCTGTTTTAATATTTGATTTGGATGAAAAAGTTAAGGAAAAATTTATAACTAATGATATTAAGTTTGGAGTTCTTTCTTATGAAAAACCTTATGTTAAAATAATTGATGAAAAAAGTGATAGTAGGGTTATAGCAGTGTCAATAAATAACAATCATGCTGCTTGGCCACATGCTGGACTTCAAGATGCATACTTAGGTTATGAACTAATAGCAGAAGGTGGAATAACAAGATTGCTAGCATTTTTTAAAAATCAAAATACTGAAAAAATCGGTTCAGTTAGAAGTGCAAGACATTATTTTTTAGATTATATTTTAGAAAATGATGCTATATTTGTACATTTTGGATTTAGTCCTCAAGCAGAGAGTGATATTTCTTCTTTAAGTATAAATAATATAAATGGAATATATGATTCAAGTTGTTTTTATAGAGATACTTCACTTAAGAAGGCTTATGAACATACTGCTTTTACAACTATGGCTAAGATTAATAAATTTATTAGTTCAAAGAAATATAGAACTACAAGCGAAGTACAATTACTTAATTATAGTCCAATAAAAGTAGACTATAGTAGTGATGGAACAATAAAAAGTGCAAAAAATGTTAGTATTACTTATTCAAGTTATCAAACTACATCTTACACTTATGATGAAGAAAATATGGTATATCTAATGTATATGAGTGGAAGCAAACATGTAGATGCTGTTACTAAAAAACAATATACAGTTAAAAATATAATTACTTATCAAGTAGAAAATTCTGCTATTGATTCTTATGGAAGACAAGATTTAAAAAATATAGGAAGTGGAGAAGGATATTATATATCAAATGGGCAAGCCATTAAAATTAAATGGAGTAAAGCTTCTAGATCTAGTAAGACAGAATATTCTACTATGGATGGAAAAGCACTTACCGTAAATGATGGTAATACTTGGATACATATACAACCTAAAAATAAGAAGTTAATTATAGAATAATAATTGTTAAGTTTCATATAATTTAATAAAAAATGTTGAAATATTATTTATTAAATGATAAAATAATATTAAATAGAATAAGGAGGATATTTTAAATGGATAAATTATTAAACTTTTTGGCAGATAACTATGTATACTTTATGATTGGAGCAGTAATTTTATTATTTGCATTAATAGGATTTTTTGTTGATGGTAAAAGAAAGAAAAAGAAAGCTATGGAAGCAGAAACACAAAATGTAGGAATGCAAAGTGTAGCATCACAACCTACTAATGAAGTACCAACAAATGTAAATGTAGAACCAAATGCATTTGTTAATACACCTGTGCAACCTCAAGAAGAAAAATTGGTTATTGAGGAACCTTCATTAAATAGAACAACTAATTTAGAAGAAGAAATTAATCAAATTAACAATCAGGAACCCAGTTTAAATTTTGCTACACCTACTAATGAGAGTGTACCAGTACAAGCACCTAGCGAGCCTGTTATTGATGTAGCACCTGCAAGCAATCCTGAAAGTATATTTGATGCTCCTGCTGTTGTACCTGCACCAAGTCCAGTACAAGAACCAATTATGGCTCCTGCACCTGAAGCAGTTGTAGCACCAACTCCAATTGAACAACCATTACAAACACCTGCTCCAGCACCAGTACAAACACCAGAAAATTTAAATAATAATAATACACAAATGTAATATACTCCACTTATTGTGGAGTTTTTAATTATGTGATATAATTTTATCAAGGGTGGTGAATGGTATGCAAGATAAACTAAAAAAAGAAATTGAACTTAGAAAAGAAGAAATAACACAAATAGATAGTAGTGCATCATTTAAAAGAGGAGAGTATTTAACATACTTATTAGACAAAAGAAAGCAAGTAATGGGATCTATTAGAAAAAAAGAATATGAACTTCAAATGAAAAGAGAAGATTTAAGAGGATTAAATGAATGTATTTGCGATTTGAAAGGACATAGTTTTACATCATGGGAAAGACATGAAGATGAATTTAATAGATCATGCTTTTATACAAGGATATGTAATGTGTGTGGATTTGTAGAAAGACGTGAATATGAACCTGATGATTATAGACCATATACATTAGAAAGAAAAAAATAATACTTGAATAATTATTATTATTTTGATAAAATTGTTTTGTAAAAGACGAGTATAAAATATTTATTACATAGAGAGTTAGTGAATGGTGAAAGCTAATTAATGAATATTTTAGAAGCTACTTTTATATATTGAGTTAATAGCTCACGCAAAGGTGCGTTAAAATGATTAAGTTAAATAAAGGATGGTACCGTCTATTGACTCCTTGTGTACTATTCTTTTTGTTATAAGGAGAAATAATTATGAAACAAATAACAAGAAAAGAATTAATTAACATGTATTTTGATTTTTTTAAGGGTAAAGGACATAAAGTAATACCTAGTGCTAGTATTATACCTGAAAATGATGCTACTGTATTATTTACAACTGCTGGAATGCACCCTTTAGTGCCTTATTTATTGGGTACACCACATCCTGAAGGTAAAAGATTAGTTGATGTTCAAAAGTGTCTTAGAACATCTGATATTGATTCTGTAGGGGATAATAGTCATCTTACTTTTTTTGAAATGTTAGGTAATTGGTCATTAGGAGATTATTTTAAAGATGAAATGATTCCTTGGTCATATGAGTTTTTAACAGATAAAAAGTATTTAGGAATAGATTCATCTTTATTAGCTGTTAGTGTATTCGAAGGAGATAATAATGCTATAAAAGATGAAGTAAGTGCTTCATTATGGAAAAAGTGTGGAATAAATAATATATTTTATCTTCCTAAGAAAGATAATTGGTGGGAATTAGGTAGTGGAATAGGACCTTGTGGACCAGATTCTGAAATGTTTTATGATACAGGAATAAATCCATGTTCACAATATTGTAATCCATCATGTAATTGTGGAAAATACTTAGAAATATGGAATGATGTATT
>CAZDPZ010000052.1:0-6676 GCA_964507635.1 uncultured Clostridium sp. | reverse complement strand
CTATGTGAGCGGTGGAAGTGGAACACAAAGTGACCCATATATAATAGGATACTAAGCTCTTATGCAAGACTGCAAGACTTGCGTAAGAGTTTTTTTAATGGTTATAGACAATTATTATTTTTTTGTATTTAAAAAAATTATATAATGTGTTAAAATATTTATTATGTAAGGAGTACTTTGTATGGGAAAAATAATATCATTAGTTAATCAAAAAGGTGGAGTTGGAAAGACTACTACTAGTATAAATTTATCAAGTTCTTTAGGACATTTAGGAAAGAAGGTCTTGCTTATAGACTTAGATCCTCAAAGTAATAGTACTACTGGTCTTGGAATAGATCGTTTAAAGGTTAAGAAGAGCATATATAATGTATTAATGGGTGAATGTGATATAAAGGATACTATAATTAAAACACCTTTTAAAAATCTTTCTTTAATACCTGCTTTAATTGATTTAGCTGGTGTAGATATTGAACTTATACAAATTAGTGTTCAAGATAAGGAGTTTATAATTACTGAACAATTAAAGAAGCAATTAGATACTATAAGGGATAGGTATGACTTTATAATAATAGATTGTCCTCCTAATTTAGGTATTCTTACTACTAATGCTCTAGCAGCATCTGATTCTGTATTAATACCTATTCAATGTGAATATTATAGTTTAGAAGGTGTTAATCAATTATTACATACAATATTAAGGATACAACAAAAAGTTAATTCTAATTTAGATATAGAGGGTGTATTATTAACTATGCTTGACGGTAGAACATTACTTGGACTTGAAGTAGTAGAGGATGTAAGAAAGTTTTTTAATGAGAAAGTGTTTAGTACTATAATACCAAGATTAGTAAAGTTAGTTGAAGCTCCTTCTCATGGTAAACCTATTATTGAATATGATCCTAAAAGTAAAGGTGCTCTTGCGTATTTAAATTTAGCTAAAGAGGTGATAGATAGAAATGGAAACTAATAAGAGAAAAGCTCTTGGAAGAGGATTAGAGCAATTATTTAGTAATGAATCTTTATATGTTAATACTTTAGATGATGTAGTTGAAAGTGTTGAACATGGTAATAGGGATGATGTAGTTATGCTTAATGTAAGTGAGTTAAGAAGTAATCCATATCAGCCTAGACAAACTTTTGATCAAGAAAAATTAATTGAACTTGCTAATTCTATTAAAGAGCATGGTGTTATTGAACCAATAGTAGTAAATAAAAGTATTAAAGGTTATGAAATAGTAGCTGGTGAAAGACGTAAGAAAGCATGTGAACTTGTTGGCATTGAAAAGATACCTGCTATTATTAAAGATTTTACTGATAATGAAATGATGGAAATAGCATTACTTGAAAATATACAAAGAGAGAATTTAACTTCTATTGAAGAAGCTGAAGCTTTTTCTAATCTAATTAAAGCTCTTAATATAACTCAAGAAGAACTTGCTAAAAGAATTGGTAAAAGTAGAGTATATGTGACTAATATGCTTGGTTTATTAAGACTTCCAAGTGAAGTTAAAAATGATATATTAAATGGTTTTATAACTTTAGGACATGCTAAAGTATTAAGTAAACTTGAAAGCGAAAGCAAAATATTAAGTTTGTCTGATAAAATTAAAAAGAATCATTTATCTGTAAGAGATTTGGAATCTTTAGTAAGTGAATCTTCATTTAAAAGGGTTAATGAAATTAAAAATGTTAAGAAGGATAATCCTTATAACTATGTTGAAGATGTAATGAGTGATAAGATTGGAAATAAGGTTAGAATTAAGAATAATAAGATAGTTATTCCATTTGATAGTGAAAAGGATTTAGAAAGGGTACTTGAAATATTAAACATTGAAGTAAAAGTAGATTAATATGAATAAGGAATATAAATTAGGAAGTAAAGTTATTATGAGAAAACCACATCCTTGTAAAACAAATTTATTTGTTATTACTAGGGTTGGAGTAGATATTAAAATTGAGTGTGTTAAATGTGGAAGAAGTATAATGATGGATAGAATTGAATTTAATAAAAAGTTAAAGAAAGTTGAGGAGTATTAATGATTAAAAATAAGGTTAAATTAAGCCCTATTGTTACGTTTATCATATTAATATTTGCTACTATACTAGTTAGTGGGTTTTTACATTTTTTGAGTATTCAAAGTGAGTATTCTAGTGTTAATACAATTACTAATGAACTTGTTAACAATGTTATTGAAGTTAAGAATTTATTTAGTACTAGTGGAATAAAACATATAATTACTTCTTCTGTAAGTGGATTTATGAATTTTACTCCATTATCATCATTAATAATAGTTCTTATAGGAATTGGAATATTAGAATATACTGGTTTTTTAAAAACTTTTTTTACATTACTTACTAGAAATGCTAAAAGATATACTCTAACTTTTATACTTGTTTTTATAAGTTTATGTGCATCTTTATTTGGAAATATTGGTTTTGTTGTAATATTGCCTTTAGGTGCATTATTATTTAAATATGGAAGACGTAATCCTTTAAGTGGAATAATAGCATCTTTTGCATCTATGTCTTTTGGATATGGTATAAACGTATTATTATCCGCTAATGATAGTACACTTCTTACTATGACATTAAATGCTGCTAAAGTACTAGATCCAAAATATAAAATTGGAGTATTTTTTGCCCTATTTATTATGGCACTTCTATTAATAATAGTATCTATTATATTTACTAATATTACAGAAAGAAGAATAATGCCTAAATTACCTAGATATGAAAGTGAAGAAGAAGAAGTTAAAATAACAAATAAAGAATTGCGTGGGTTTATTATTGGTCTTGGAGCAGGACTAGTTTACTTGCTCATAATTATTTATATGATTATTCCAGGGCTTCCTCTTTCGGGTGCATTTTTAGATAGTGGTGGTAGTAGATATATTGATATGTTATTTGGTAATAATTCATTATTTAGTAAGGGATTAGTATTCATTGTTACTATGTTTTTTGTAATAGTAGGATATGGATATGGAATAATGACTAAGAAGATTAAGGGAAATAAGGAAGTAACTGATAGTTTAGCTTATAGTTTAGATGGTATTGGAAGTATAATTGTTCTTTTATTCTTTGCTTCATTATTTATAAATATATATACTGAAAGTAATATAGGAGAAGTTTTTACTTCTATGATGTGTAATATAATTAGTAGTCTTAAGTTTACTGGAGTAGGATTAATTCTTATTACTATTGTATTAGTATTAATAGCTAATATTTTATGTCCAAGTTCTATAATTAAATATAATATATTATCTGGTACTTTAGTTCCATTATTTATGAATGCTAGTATTAGTCCAGAATTTACTCAAATAATATATAGTTTATCTGAATCTATTACTAATGGTATTACTCCGTTATTTACATTTTTTGTAATATATATAGCATTTATGGAAAAATATAATAAAGGTGATACTGTAGGAATATCTTCATCTATTAAATATATGATTCCATATAGTGTAGCAATGTTTATAATAGTAGTAACTGTAGTTCTTTCATGGTATTTAATAGGTATTCCTCTAGGAATAGGATCTTTTCCAGGTGTAGTATATGGCGCTTAAAGCAGGAATTATAGGACTTCCTAATGTAGGAAAGAGTACATTATTTAATGCTATAACTAAAAAGAATATTTTAGCAGCTAATTATCCTTTTGCAACAATAGAACAAAATGTAGGTATTGTTACGGTTCCTGATAAAAGACTTGATACGTTATATGAAATGTATAAACCAGATAGATTAATACCTACACAATATGAATTTATTGATATAGCTGGTCTTGTAAAAGGTGCCTCTAAAGGAGAAGGACTAGGTAATAAGTTTCTTGCTAATATTAGAGAAGTTGATGCTATTGTACAAGTAGTTAGATGCTTTGAAGATAAAGATATTATTCATGTAGAAGGAAATGTTAATCCAAAAAGGGATATAGAAATAGTTAATTATGAACTTATATTAAGTGATTTAGAGATTGTTGAAGGAAGACTTAATAAGATAGAAAAGAAAGCTGTTACTTCTAATGATAAAGATTCTTTATATGAAGTCCAATTACTTAAGAAAGTAAGAGATTTATTAAATAAGGGTATTATGTTAAGACTAGAGAGTTTTGATGATAAAGAAAATAAGTTATTAAAAACATATAACTTAATAACTAATAAACCATTCATATATCTAGCTAATATAAATGAAGATGATTTATTGAGTAATGATAATAAATATGTTAATGATGTAAGAGATATTGCTTTCAAAGAAAATGCTTCTGTTGTACTTATGTGTGCTAAGATAGAAAGTGAATTATCTGAATTGGATGTTGAAAGTAAACAAGAATTTTTAAAGGAACTTGGAATTGAAAACAGTGGACTTGATCAATTAATTCATGTAACTTATCATATGTTAGGACTTAAAACTTTCTTTACAGTGGGAAGTGATGAAGTGCGTGCTTGGACTTTTAAGGATGGCTTTTTAGCTCCAGAATGTGCTGGAATAATACATACTGATTTTGAAAGAGGATTTATTAAAGCAGAAGTTATGAGTTATGATGATTTAATAAAATATGGTAGTGAATTAAAAGTAAAAGAATCAGGTAAATATAGACTTGAAGGTAAAAACTATGTAATGCAAGATGGAGATATATGCTATTTTAGATTTAATGTAACAAAATAAAACTTTTCATTTCTGAAAAGTTTTTTCTTATTATTTTATATCGATAAATTTCTTTGTTTGTTTTTCTTGTTCTTTAGGAAATGCAATTCTTAATACACCGTTATTGAATTTAGCATCAATATCAGATTCTTTAATATTTCCAACATTAAATGATCTTTTAAATGTACCAAATGTTCTTTCTTTACGATAATAATTCTTTTCTTTTTCTTCAGTTTCTTCTTTTTTAGTAGCTTCTATAGAAAGAATACCATCATCAAGATCAACTTTAACATCTTCTTTCTTAAATCCTGGAACGTCTAGTTCTATATGAACTTTTCCACCTTTTTCATAGATGTCACATTTCATATCATTCTTAGGCATCTTTGGCATTGGTACAAGATCATCAAAGAAATCATCTAAATAAAATTTTCCTGGTAATAAATTCATATTATCATCTCCTTACAATTATTATTATACTCAATAATTAGCACTTGTCAATAGCAAGTGCTAATTATTTTGGAATAATTTTACATTATTATTATATTCATTTTTTCACATATTATTACTAGGAGGAAAAAATCATGAAAGATAATTCAAATATAATAACTACTAAAGACTTATTATGTATAGAAGATATGTTAAATTTCAATTTAATAATGAATAAAAAAATATATTCATTATATGATTGTGTGGATAATGAAAATGTAAAGAAATTGATGTTTAAAATTAAAACTATGCATTCTAAACATTATAAAGAATTAATTAATCTAATTGATTAGGAGTATTATATGAAAAAAACTATTTGTCTATGTGAAGAAGATATATTAAATGAAATATTGATATTTGAAAAAAACTTAAGTAATAATTATAGTATTATGTTAAATGAAATGAGTAATAAATATCTATATAAGAAAGTTTTATCTATATTTACGGAAACTAAAAATATAACAAAAGAAATATTTTATTTGATGAATGAATTAGGATATTATGTTCTTATTAAAGAAGATGAGGAAAAAGTGGAATCTTCTTGTGAGAAATATAAAGCTAAAATGAAAGAATTAAGTTAATCTTAATTCTTTCATTTGAGTAATACCACTGAAGAAAAATGCCGTAAACGGCAAAAATCTTCAATGAAATGGTTGTATGTATTTTATAAAAGTATATAATTATATTAAAGATATAGTAGAAAGAAATAGTATTCAAAGAGTAGATGTGTTAGATTCTATTATTAATATGTTAGCTTCAAGTGTAGGGTCATTAGCTAATCCACACAAATTATTTGATACATTTAAGAGTAATGTTGAGAAAGAGCTATCTTTAAATACAGTAAATTCATACATTAAAAATATTGAAGATGTTTTTATTATAAATAAATCTATGAGATATGATATAAAGGGAAAAAATATATTCAAACACCACAAAAATATTATTTTACTGATATTGGACTTAGAAATGCTAGATTAAATTTTAGACAACAAGAAGAAAATCATCTAATGGAAAATATAATTTATAATTAATTAATTGTAAGAGGATATAATGTGGATGTAGGTGTTGTTGAGGTAAGAGAAGAAAACAATAGAAAACAAGTAGAGGTTGATTTTGTTTGTAATTTAGGAAGTAAAAGATAACATTATACTATGGAGGAATGATGATGGAATATTGATTATAGGTATTCAAGAATTTTTATTAAATCCTAATAGTTTAGATTTATAATAACTGGTAATCGAATCTTTTATTTATCATATTTTTGTGAATGCAAAAAAAGTTCTATAACTGCATTGTATTATTGATTTCTAAGGATAAAGGTAAATTAATATTTTTCTTCCATTTATTAATAATTTGTGTATAATATTATTTGTACAGAGAAGAATTTGTTTTGTTGTTAATTACTTATTCTAATATCTCTGTACTTTTTTGTAAATAAAAGCTTGAATTTATGGCAAAATTAATGACTTTTCGTTAGAAATTTAGTACAATTAATAAAATGGAGATGCTTTAAATGAGTGAAAAAGAATTAGATTCAAGTGTTAATGAA
>CAZDPZ010000051.1:0-6736 GCA_964507635.1 uncultured Clostridium sp. | reverse complement strand
AGTAGCTGAAATAGCTCAAAAACTTGGATGCTTAACAGTAGCAATTGTAACTAAGCCATTTAAATTTGAAGGTAAGAAAAGAATGGATTATGCTTTAGTTGGATTAGATGAACTTAGAAAGCATGTAGATACAATTGTAGTAATACCAAATGATAGATTAAAAGATTTAATTGATAGATCAACACCATTAAATGATGCATTTAGAGAAGTTGATAATGTTCTTAGATTAGGAGTTCAATCAGTATCTGATTTAATTAGTGTTCCAGGACTTGTAAACTTAGACTTTGCAGATGTTAGAACAGTAATGGAAAATAGAGGAGATGCTCTTATTGGTATAGGAGTAGGATTTGGAGATAATAGAGCTGTTGAAGCTGCTAAACAAGCAGTTAGTAGTTCATTATTGGAAACAACAATAAATGGAGCTACTGATTGTATTGTTAATATAACTGGTGGAAGTTCTATGACATTATTTGAAGCAGAGGATGCAGTGGAAGTAGTAAGGGCTGTTGCTAATACTGATGTAAATATCATATTTGGTGCTGTAATTAATGAAGCATTAACTGATGAAATAGTGGTTACAGTCATAGCAACAGGTTTCGAAGATTCTACCGAGCCATTATATCGTTCAATAGAAGGCGAGAAGAAAGAAGAAAATAAAATAGAAAGCGAAGAAGAGGAAGAATTGGAAATGCCAGCTTTTCTTAGAAATAGAGATTTTTAGAACTTTAACAAAAGTTCTTTTTTTTACACTTTATTTACATGTATTATTGCATTAATATAATATAATATATATAATTACATTGTAAATACTAGATGTCATTTACACATATTTTGGGAGGGAAAATGGTAGATATTAAAAAAGATAAAAAAGTCAAAGTTGAAGTAAAAGAAGTAAAAAACCTTGATGATGATGACGATGAAAAAAGATTAATTGTTTTTGTAGCTATTGCTGTAATAGTTATAATAGGTGTAATAATAGGCTTATTAGTTGGATGTCAAAAGGAATCTAAACAAGAGCCTGTAAAACCAGAAGAAGATATAGTTATACCTACTGATGATACTGAAGAAAATGAAAACGAGAACAAAGAAGAAACTGTTACAAAAGTTAGTACAACATCTTCAAGCAATGACAAAACATATACAGTTACATTTTATTATTCAGAATTAAATACAACTCATAAATCAAAGGTTAAATATGGAAATAAAGTCAGTGCTTATGTACCACAAGGTTATGAGAATTGTAAATATTATACGAATGAGGAATTAACTAATGAATTTAATTTCAATAATTCTATAAAATCAAGTAAGAATATATATGCTGAATGTGAAGAAATTATATATACAATAGTATACGATTATGATAATGATAATGTGTCATACTATTCAATATCTGATGGAGAAGTAAATTTAAATGATGCTCTGTCAAATGAATTAATTTTTGCAGGATGGTATACTGAGTCTACGTTTAAAAATAAAGTAAATTCTTTAACGCCAAGTATTATAGATTATTCTAATAAGTCAAATGAGATACATTTGTATGCTAAGTTTAAAAGAGAAATGATTATATATTATAATACTAATACTGCTGTATCTATTACAAGTAAAAAATATTCAAAGCAAGAATTAGAGAGTGTTATTGTATTTAATCCTGTGAATGAACAAGCATGTATAGGTAGCGATGTTGGTATTTTTCTTGGATGGACTACACAAAAAGGTAGCAAGAATATTAAATATAATGAGAATGATGTTATCTTATTAAAGGATGATTTAAATCTTTATGCGGTATGTGGAAATGCAAAAGTTGTATATGCTAGTGAAGGTGAAGTTGTAGAAGAAGTTGCTTATACTACTGAGGAGTTAGAAAACTATAACTTACCTACTAAAGAAGATTTAAATATGGAAGCACCTACTTATTATGTTATAGTTGAATCAGAAACAGAAACTAGTAAAAAAGTTGTAGAAGATTCAAAAGAAACTCTAGAAGAGAATGAAGTTAAAAAGAGTGAAGTAAATAATAATAAGGCAAGTAAGTATGAATCTACACAAATAGACGAAGGTACATATGTAGAAGAACACGAGAAAGAATTGACAGGTTGGTCACAAACAGATACTGATTCAACTAATGAAATACCAGATGGAACAGAAGTGAAAGTTCAAGATGATTATATTCCACCTGAAAATGAAACAACTGAATTAAACGCAATTTGGGAGGAACAAGAAGAGGATAAGCCAACTGTAAATAATGCACCTCCACAAGAACAAAACAATAGTAATCAAGAAAATCAATCGACTCTTGAAGAAGGATTCTTAGAATAAAGCATTTAAAAAATGCTTTTTTTATGTATATAAAAATGTGATATAATAAATTTGAGGTATATATTTATGGAAGTAGTAATTGAAGGGCAACTATTTAAAGTGTTTATCGATAAAAAGAATAATAAAAATATGTATTTAAGAGTTAAAAAAGATGGTATATATATTTCAACCAACTATTTTACTACAAAATCTATGATAATGTCATTTATTAATAAGAATTCAAGTGATATTATTAAAATGAATGACAAAGTACAAAGAAGAGAAAAAAGAAAAGATGATTTTTATTATTTAGGAAAAAAATATAATGTTATTATATTAAATACTGTATCTAAAATAGAATTTAGTGATGATAGAGTATTTGTAAAGAATAAAAAATATCTAAATACTTTTCTAGAGAATGAAGCAAATAGAATATTTAATGAAAGAATAGATTATTATTATAATTTATTTGAAGAAAGTATTCCTTATCCTAAAATGATGGTATGGAAGATGAAAAGAAAATGGGGATATTGTAATAAAAGAGATAAATTAATTAAATTGAATTTTGAATTAATAAAATATTCATTAAATGAAATAGATTATGTCGTTGTTCATGAGTTATGTCATTTTTTAGAGTTTAATCATTCACCAGAATTTTGGAAATATGTTAAAAAGTATAAACCTGATTATAAAAGTGCTCAAAAAGTTTTAAAGGAGGAAATATGTTAATAACATCTCAAAGTAATAGTAAAATAAAAGAAATTAAAAAACTTTTTAATAAAAAATATTCTTTAGAAAAAGGGTTATTTATTATTGAAGGAGAAAACTTAATTAGTGAAGCTATTAAAAAAAAATTATTAAAAGAGTTATATGTATTAGATGGATATAAATGTGAATATAGTTTTGAATATAACTATGTAACATTAAATGTAATGAAATCTTTAAGTGATATGAAAAGTATTCCTAGATTATTAGGAGTTTGTAGTATCAAGAATAACACTAATTTAGGGAAAAAAATAGTCATACTTGACAATATACAAGATCCTGGAAATGCTGGGACCATAATAAGAACATCAGTGGCATTTGGAATAGATTGCATTGTTTTTTCTCCTACTTGTGTTAGTCCATATAATGAAAAAGTATTAAGAAGTAGTGGTGGAATGATATTTAATATTAATATAATAATTGAAGATACAAAAAAAATAATACAACGAATTGAAAATGAAAATATAAAAGTAATAGGCTCATCTCTTCACACTAATAAATATTTAGAATCTATTGAAAAAACTGATAAGTATGCTATAATACTTGGAAATGAAGGATCAGGACTAAGTAGGGAAATACTAGATTTATGTGATGAAGTTATTAAGATTGATATGAATAAGTCTTGTGAAAGTTTGAATGTAGGAATAAGTGGTGGAATTATACTCTATTATTTATTTAAGAGGTAAAATATGTTAGAATATGTATATATTGGAAAAATTGTTAATACTCATGCTTTAAAAGGAGAACTTAGAATAATAAGCAATTTTGAATATAAAAATAAAGTTTTTATTAAATCTCATTATTTATATATTGGTGAATCTAAAAGTAAATTAGAAATTAATACTTATAGAGTACATAAACAATATGATATGGTTACTTTTGTTGGAATAGATAATATAAATGATGCTGTAATTTATAAAGGTAAAAAAGTATTTTGTTTAAAGACTGATTTGAATTTAAATGAAGAAGAAATATTAAGTAATGATTTAATAGGAATGGAAGTAATATTTAATTCTAAAGTATTAGGAATTATAAATGATTATAGAAGTGATAATGGTAATAAAATAATTAGAGTAAATGATTTATATTTACCATATAATAAAGATTTTATAGAGAAGATGGATATCAAATCAAGAAAGGTTTATTATAAAAATATAGATTATTTATTGTAAATGGAGGGCAAATGAAAATTGATATATTGACATTATTTCCAAGTATGTTTGATGGATTTTTAACTCAAAGTATTATAAAAAGAGCTATTCAATCAAAAAAAGTGGATATTAATATTATTGATATAAGGAATTATACACCATATAAAAACAATCAAGTTGATGATTATCAATTTGGTGGTGGAGGTGGAATGATTCTTATGTGTGAGCCAGTATTTAATGCTGTAGAAGCCATAAGAAAGCCTTATTCTCATGTTATACTATTAACTCCTAGAGGTAAGACATATAATCAGAAAAAAGCATATCAATTAAAGGACAAAAAGCATATAATAATTATTTGTGGACATTATGAAGGATTTGATGAAAGAATATATCAATTAGCTGATGAATTAATATCTATAGGTGATTTTATATTAACAGGAGGAGAGATTCCTTCTATGATGATAAGTGATTCAATAGTAAGACTTTTGGATGGAGTTATTAGTGAGACTAGTTTGGAAACTGAAAGTTTTAATGATAATTTGTTAGATTATCCTGTATATACTCATCCTCGTGATTATAAGGGAAATATAGTACCAGAAGTTCTTGTAAATGGAAACCATAAATTAATAAATGAATATAGACAAAAAGAAAGAATTAGAATTACTAAAGAATATAGAGAAGATTTATTAAAAAAATAGGAGTATATTTATGAAGTATGTAGTTAATAGAAATAATAAAAAATTTAAATTACAAAATTACAAATTTAGTATTGATGGGATTATAATTACTCCTAAAAATGATAAAGATTCGCCTTTTGTATCAAAAAAAATCACAATTACTGATACATTTTTACAATCTCAATATATTAAGAAGAAAATTGACAGAAAACTAAATACCATAATACAATTTATGTTAAAAATATTAAATGATGAAGATACTACAGAAGGAGATTCTGACTTAGTATTAGGCGAAATAGATAAATTAAAGGGAATTATAATTAATAAATATAAAAAATATATGAAAGAAAGCGAATATAAAGCTATATTAACTAAATTAATACTCATAAGTGAAGAATTTACAAGGAATTATAATGAGCACATATATAATAATTATGGACAAAGTAATTATTATGAAGAAGAAGTTTATGAAGGGATGAAAAGATAATGAACGATGAATTTAAATTAATGAATTTGAAAGGGACTCAAGATTATTTACCAGATGAACAAATATTAAGAAATAAAATAATTGATACTTTAAAAAATACATTTGAGTTATATGGTTTCTTGCCATTAGAAACTCCTATGATATGTTATTTTGACTTACTTGCTAGTAAATATGCTGGAGGAAGTGAAATATTAAAAGAAGTATATCAATTATATGATCAAGGACAAAGGCATATAGGATTAAGATATGATTTAACTGTTCCTTTTTCCAAAGTAATTGGGATGAATAAAGGAATATTATTGCCATTTAAAAGATATGAAATAGGTAAGGTATTTAGAGATGGACCAGTTAAATTAGGAAGAGAAAGAGAATTCTATCAATGTGATGTTGATGAAGTTGGAATAGAAAGTCCATATGCTGAAGTAGAATATTTTTTAATGATTAAAGAAGTATTTAAAAAACTTAATATAAATATAGAAATAAGATATAATAATAGAAAGTTTTTAAGTGGTCTATTAGAATATTGTAAAGTTAAAAAAGATAATATTCCTTCTTTTATATTACTTGTTGATAAATTAGATAAAATGAGTAAAGAAAGTGTATGTGAAGAATTATATAAAACAAATGATTCACATATTGTTGATAAAGTATTTGAGTATTTTGATTTAGATTTAATATCTCTTAATACTAAGTTGTCTAATGTTAATAATGAATTATTAAATAAGGGATTAGATGAATTAAACAAACTTAATGATTTAATTGAAAAAGTATCTTTAAGTGATACTTGTGTTTATACTCCATTTTTAGCAAGAGGATTAGAAATATATACAGGGTGTGTATGGGAAGTATTTGATAAAGATTTAAGAATTAATTCTGCTTTAGGCGGAGGCGGAAGATATGATAAAATCATTACAAACTTTATTAATGATGGTAATGAGTATCCATCTATTGGATGTTCATTTGGATTAGAACCTATATATGAATTAATTAAAAATAATAATAAAACAATTGTTAATAAGTATGATATTTATGTTTATGAATTTAATAATGATGAATACTTATTTAAAGTATCTTCACTTTTAAGGAATAATGGATATAAAGTATTAACAGAACTTAATAGTATAAAGATAAAGAAAGCAATGAATAATGCTAATAGAGAAAAAATTAATACTGTAATTATTTTAGGAAATGATGAACTTAAAGATAATTCAGTAACTGTAAAAGACATGGAAAGTGGAGTACAAGTAGTAGTAAAAATCGAATCTTTAGTTGATTATTTAAATAAGAAAAAAAGAGTTTAAAACTCTTTTGAATAAGTCAACAAAAAGTGGACACATTTAAAAAATTATATAAACCCTAAT
>CAZDPZ010000050.1:675-6885 GCA_964507635.1 uncultured Clostridium sp. | reverse complement strand
AGAAACATTAACAATAAATACAGGAGGAATAAACGGATATAATGGTGGAGGAACAGGATCATATACAGGAGGAGGAGCTACAACAGTAAAATTAAATGAAACTACGATTCTTACTGGAGCAGGAGGAGGCGGTGGAACAGGGGGAAGCGATGGAGGAAATGGAACAGGAAGCGGAGGAGCAAGTACAATTTCATCAGGAACAACAGTTATAGATGGTACAGCATTTGCTGGTGGATCAGCAACTATTATTGGAGCAGGAGGAGGATCGGGAAATAAGTATTATACTTGTACTGCTTATAATTCTTGTGTAAATTCAACTAGTCCTTGTGCAACATATAAAAGTTGTCAAAGTTCTTCATGTGGTTGCGCAACATATAAAAGTTGTCAAAATTCGTCATGCGGATGTGCAACATACAATAGTTGTAGAGATTCTTCATGTGGATGTGAAACACGTAATAGTTGTAGAGATTCGTCATGTGGATGTGAAACTTACAATAGCTGTAGAGCCACAACGTGCGGATGTGATACATATAAGAGTTGTGCAACATCAGCGTGTGGATGTTCAACATATAAAAGCTGTCAAAATTCGGCATGTGGATGCTCAATATACAAAACTTGTGCTACTTCAGCATGTGGTTGCAGCTATTATAATTATACGGATTGGGAAGCAACCTCCACATCTACTACAGTTGCAACTACATGTGCTAATTCAACAAGAGATTTGACAAAAAAAGTTTGTTACTGGATTAACAATCATCGCTCTTGTAAGTGTACAACTTATAAAAGAACTAAAGAATGTGGGGAATATAAAACATGTGATAATGCAGCTTGTGGTTGTAGTACATATAAAAGTTGTTCAACTTCAGCATGTGGATGTTTAACATATAAAACTTGTACTAATGCAGCGTGTGGATGTTCATTATACAAAAGTTGTGTTAATTCTTCTTGCACTTGTGCAACATATAAAAGTTGTCAAAATTCATCGTGTAGTTGTGCAACATATAAAAGTTGTCAAAATTCATCGTGTAGTTGTGCAACGTATAGCAGTTGTAGAGATTCATCATGCGGTTGCCAAACATATGATACTTGTAGAAGTTCATCTTGTGGGTGTGAAACATATTCTAGCACTGTTCACTCATCTTGTGGATGTAAAACAAGAAGTGCAGAAATGATTAAACCAGGAATAGGTGGATCTAATTCAAAAGCTTCTGGAGTAGCTTTACAAATTAATACATTTGGAATTAGAACTGGAAACGGACAAGTAATAATAAAATATATAAGTGAATAAAAAAATGTAAATGTTTACATTTTTTATTTTTGATTATAAATAATTAAATGATGTTGACTTCTAGTACATGAAACGTAATATAAATATCTTTCGTTGTAATTATACTTGTTGTTTTTGTTCGTATAAATGATAGTAGCATCAAATTCTAAACCTTTTGCCATATATGATGGAATTACTACTAAAGTTCTACTTAGACTTTTTGATTTACTACTAATAAGTGACAAATCTTCATAATTAGGTTTTAATATATTATATATTTGGTTTGCTTCATCATTAGTTTTAGTAATGATAGCAATACTTTTATTATTTTTTTGCAATCTATTTATATCATTAGTTAAATCATCCCTTAAGTTAATTTCTGTTTTAAATTCAACTGGTACTTTAGTTTCGCTTCTTATTGCAGAAACTAAATTCAATCCTAATATTTTATTAGCGTATTCAATTATTTCTGGACTTGATCTATATGTTTTAGTAAGTTCAATATAATTATTATTTTCATTAAATATACTTTTAAGGTTTTCTAAAGAACTATATTGATAATAAGGGTTTATTGTTTGATTAATATCTCCTAAAATTGTAAACTTACTTTTTCTTAATATTTTTTTAAGTAAGATATATTGTAATATGTTATAGTCTTGAGCTTCATCTATAATCGTTTGTTCAATAGAATAATCATATCCTAAAAATGAAAGAAGACTTTTCATATATACAAATAAACAAGCATCTTCGTAAGATATTGTTCTTTCATTTAATTTATTAATATAAGTAGTACTTAGTTCTTTTCCATAAAATTCAATAAATTCATTACTTTTATAAAATCCTTTATATATTTCTTTGATATTAAGAGATACATTAATGCTTTCTCTTAACCACTTTCTAATTTGTCTAGCTTTTGATTTATTGTTATTAAATTCTTTTTCCGCTATCTTATTTGCTATTTCATCAATTCTTTCGAAAAGAGGAATTGATGAATATCTTTCTTTTAAATAATAGTTTAATTTTTCTTTTTCGAAGAATAATATCTGATTAAATATGTCATTTTCAAACATTGCATTGTTTGTATAATTAGCAATATATTTATTGATAGCATCTAATATTTTATCTGATTGTTTAAATTTTATTAATTCAATATTTTCTTCTTCATATTTATAATATCTTTCTATAAATGATGTAAATGATTCTACTGTGTAATATTCACTGATATAAGTTTCTAAGAAGTCACTAAATGTTGTTTCTTTTGTATTATCTTCTCCTAATTCTGGTAATACGTGTGATATATATTCACTAAATACATGATTAGGTGCAAATATTAATACTTTATCGCTTGTTAAGTTTTTGATTTTATAAAGTAAGAATGCAATTCTATGGAGTGCTACACTTGTTTTACCAGACCCAGCAATACCTTGAACAATTAAGTATTTATCTTTAACATTTCTAATAATTGAGTTTTGTTCACTTTGAATAGTATTTACTATATTTTTCATATAATCACTAGTTTTTCTTGCTAATACTTCTTGTAATAAATCATCTTGAATAGTTAAGTTATTATCAAATACACGTTTTATTTGTGAAGCCTCTATAGTGAATTGTCTTTTGTTTAATAAGATTCCTTGAACAATTCCACCAGGTGCCTCATATGAACAAGAGCCATGTTCATAATCGTAAAAAATGCTGGAAATTGGGGCTCTCCAGTCATAAATAATATTATATTCATCTTGTGTTAAATAAGTAAGACCTATATAAATATCTTTTTTACTCTCATCATCTATAAAAGTTATTTTTCCAAAGTATGGTGAGTTTTGAATTTTGTAAAGTTTTTTATAGTGTTTAGCTTTAATCATCAAGTCATCCATTTCTTTTTCATTATTAGAAAGAATGGTTTTCATTTCAGTAGGATCAAGTTCATCCTTTGTGTTCCATATAAACTTTTTAAATTCAGTTTGTTTTTCTTCACTGTCATATAAGTCTTGTGCAAGAGTAGATATTTGGCTCCTTAAAATAGTAGTTGTTAATTCAAGATGTTCACTTTCGACTTTAAAGTCTTTTTCACTTAAATTCATTATTCCTCCATAAATTTAAATATCATCTTAAGCAAATTAACGGCGTAATCAAAATATTATCATAGCATAATTGTTTTGTCAATACCTATATATTTTTTTGTATTGCATTTTAAAGATTTATTTTATATAATATATTAAGAATAGAGGAAAATATGAAGGATAAAATTAAAAGTTTTTTAAAGTTATCTGAAGAAGATGTTTTAATGATTGTTTTAGCATTTATGAGTTTTTCGTTTGGGGTTTGGATAAATTATAGACAATTATGGCTTCAGGATATAGGCTTTAGTGTTACAGGAATTAGTAAAATACTATCGGTCGCATTAATATGCAGTGCAATAATTTCATTTATAATTAGTTTCTTTTCGACAAAAGTTAAAACTAAAAACATAGTAATGATGTCAATTGTGTTTAGAGCATTGGCAATGACTGGTTTATTATTTTATATGGATAATCAATATATGATTAAAATGTTTATGTTACTTTGTATTATGTGTGAAACAATCTTTTCTATAGCATATTATCCTTTAATTACTACAGTTAATAAAAGTGAAGAAACATATAGAAAACAAGCTCTTATTTCATATTTAGGAAAAGATGCCGGAGTAATAGTTTGCGGACTTTTATTTGGTGTTGTAGTAGGAAATATAGTCTTTGATTTAAGTGCCTGTTTATTTGTTGGTTTAATTAGTGGAATAATGGGAGCTATAATTCTATTATTATTTGAGCCAACCACAGTAAAAAAGAAAAAAAATATTTTACCTATTAAAAAAGCAATAAAAAATTTATTTAAATCAAAAATCACTAATTATTATTTATTCACTCAATTCGTAGTTGAAGTATCTTATGGATTAGTTTTTGGAATGATGATGCTAATACTTACAGAATATGTTAAATTTAGTGTAGGATTTTCTTCAGTATTCATTATTCTTTGTAATGTACTAGGAAGTATAGCGTGTTCAATATTTGTAAAATATGGTAAGAATTTAACTGTTAAGCAAAGTGTATTAATAAAATATGGTATAAGAGTTATATTATATGGTTTAGCATTTTTAACAGGAAATATATACGTAATAATATTATCAATAATGGTTGGATATATTACTGCAAGAATATTAGATGATAAAGTAAATGGTTCTTACATAAGAAAAATTGAAACAAATAGTCAATTCTTATTTGGAAATATAAGATACTTTGTAATTAGTTTAGGAGATGGTATTGGAATACTTATTGCTGGGTATTTACTTCAATTATCATTTAGGTATCTATTCCTAGGTGTTACTTTCTTTACTATTATGCAAATACTATTACATTTAGATTTAATTACTAAAAAAGAAAGATAATAAAAAAGGTTGATTTTATTTTAAAAATATAGTATTATTAACTAGAAGTTTATTCTTAGTTTAGATTTACCTCTAATTCTTTACTCAGATTAAACGGATTATTAAAGTTAGGAGGATTATTTAAAAATGGCATTAAGTAAAGACAAGAAGAGTGGATTAGTTAGTGAATATGCTAGAAGTAAAGGCGATACTGGTAGTGTAGAAGTACAAGTAGCATTACTTACGGAGAAAATTAATATTTTAACAGAGCATATGAAAGAACATTCACATGATTACCATACTAACCGTGGATTATTAAAGATGGTTGGTAAAAGAAAGAATTTACTTGAATATCTAAAAAACAAAGATGTTACTAGATATCGTGAATTAATTCAAAAATTAAATATTAGAAAGTAGGCACTTATTTTAAGTGTCTTTTACTTTTAAGAAGGAGAAAAATGAAAAGAATATTTGAATATGAATTTCAAGGAAAGAAAATAATAGTAGAACATGGAGAACTTGCTAAACAAGCAACAGGAGCTGTACTAGTTAGATATAATGATACAGTAATATTATCTACTTGCGTAATGAGTAATAATGTTTCTAGTGCTGATTTTTTTCCTTTAACAATTTTATATCAAGAAAAATTATATTCTGTTGGTAAAATCCCAGGAGGATTTATTAAAAGAGAAGGTCGTCCAACAGATGCGGCTACTTTAGCAGCAAGAGCTATTGATAGACCAATAAGACCTATGTTTGATGAAAATTTTAGAAATGAAGTGCAAGTAGTTAATACAGTATTAAGTGTAGAACCTGATTGTACTCCAGAAATGACAGCTTTATTTGGAACATCACTTTGCTTAGGAATATCTTCTATTCCTTTTGATGGACCTGTTGCTGGTGTTATAGTTGGTAAGATAGATGGACAATTAAAAATTAATCCAACAAATGAAGAAATGGAAAGAAGCACTATTAATTTGACAGTTGCTGGAACAAAAGATGCTATTAATATGGTAGAAAGTTCTGCTAAAGAAGTTAGTGAAGAAGAAATGTTAGAAGCATTAATGTTTGGACATGAAGCAGTTAAAGAATTATGTGCTATTGAAGAAGACATAATAAGTGAAATCGGTGATGAAAAAATTGAAGTAAAACTTGCTAATATTCCAAGTGAAGTTTATGAAGAAGTAAGCAATGATATTTTTGAATCTATGAAGGAATCTGTTTTAATTAAGGATAAATTGGAAAGTTATGCTGCTATTGATGAAGTTAAGAATAATGAGATAGTTTCTTATAAAGAAAAACATGAAACAGAAGAAAATTATGATGAAAACAGTAAATACATTAAAAAGATATGTGATGAAATTGAAGCATCAATTGTAAGAGAATTAATCACTAAAGATAATATAAGACCAGATGGAAGAAGTATTGATGAAATTCGTCCACTTTCAGCTTCACTTGATTTATTACCTAGAACTCATGGAAGTGCATTATTTACAAGAGGTCAAACACAATCTTTAGCTATTACAACTTTGGGAGCCCAAGG
>CAZDPZ010000050.1:0-665 GCA_964507635.1 uncultured Clostridium sp. | reverse complement strand
ATATTAGATGGATTAGGATTAGAAGATTCTAAAAGATTTATGTTTCATTATAATTTTCCGGCATTTTGTGTTGGAGAAACTGGTAGATATGGAGCACCTGGTAGAAGAGAAATTGGACATGGTGCTTTAGCTGAAAAAGCATTATTACAAGTAATGCCTGATGAAAAAGAATTTCCATATACTGTTAGAGTTGTTTCAGAAATACTTGAAAGTAATGGATCTAGTTCACAAGCAAGTATATGTGCTGGATGTATGTCATTAATGTCAGCAGGAGTTCCAATTAAAGCACCTATCGCAGGAATAGCTATGGGACTTATTACCGAAAATGGAACGTGTGATTCTAATTATACAATTCTTACTGATATTCAAGGGCTTGAAGATCATATGGGAGATATGGATTTTAAAGTTGCTGGAAGTAGAGAAGGGATAACTGCTTTACAAATGGATATAAAAATTAAAGGAGTAACAAAAGAGGTATTAGAAGAGGCATTAAATAGAGCACATAAAGCTAGAATGCAAATATTAGACGTAATGCATGAGGCAATACCTGAAGTAAGAAGTGAGTTGTCAGAATATGCTCCTAAAATAAGAACTATGCACATTGAACCAGAAAAAATTAAAGACGTAATAGGTAAAGGTGGAGAAATGATTACTAAAATCATTTT
>CAZDPZ010000049.1:0-7208 GCA_964507635.1 uncultured Clostridium sp. | reverse complement strand
TAGACATCTTATCTCTAATTTGTCTTTCCATACGAGCAATACCAATTCTAAATTGGTTTTGAATAAGTTCTCCTACTTGTCTTACACGTCTATTTCCTAAATGATCTATTTCATCAAATTTTCCAATTCCATATAATAAACAAATATAATATGAAAGTGAAGCATATACATCAGATATAGTAAGTCTCTTAGTATCAATAGTTTGATCATTACCTACTACTTTAATTATCTTTTCAGATTCATTATTAGCATACACTAAAACTTCTTGAACTTTGTTATAAGTATCAAGTTCTTCATTTATAGTTACTTCTTTAACTCCATAACCATTTTCAAAATAAGGTTTTATTTCATCTAATAATTCCTTGGTAATAACTGTTCCTTTTTTAACAATTATATTTTTATCTACTTTGATGTCTTGAGCTATTTTCGTATTTAAAAGCCTATCTAAAACATTAAGTTTTTTATTAAATTTATCAAAAAATCTAACTATTAATTGATTTTTAGCAGAATCTAATGTAGCAGGTTCTCCTGGTCTTAGTTTTTCATATATTTCTATAAGTGCTTCATCAGTATTCTTAGTTGAATCTTTTTCAAGAGTATTAATTAAGAATTCATCTTGTCCAAATAAATCCAATATTTCTTCATTACTTGAAAGACCAAGAGCTCTAAGTAAAGTTGTTACTGTTACTTTTCTTGTTCTATCAATTCTAACATATAAAATACCTCTAGCATCTAATTCATATTCTAGCCATGTTCCTTTGTTAGGTCTAACTTCATTTGATATAATATTTCTACCATTTTTATCAACTTCATACTTATAATAACAAGAAGGACCCATAACAAGTTGAGAGTTTATAACTCTCTCAGCTCCATTGATTATAAAAGAACCAGTATCTGTCATTAAAGGCATATCACCTAAAAATACTTCTTGTTCTTTTACTTCACCAGTTTCATTAATGAAAAGTCTTGCTTTTACTTTTAGTGGTGCTGAATATGTAACTTTTCTTTCTTTACTTTCTTTAACAGAATATTTTGGTTCATCAAAATAATAATCACCAAACTCTAGTGATAAAGAACCTGAGAAACTTTCCACTGGGAAAACATCTTCAAATACCTCTTTTATTCCTTCCTTTAAAAATAAGTCAAATGACGCCTTTTGAACTTCTAGTAGATTTGAAAGTTCAAGCGTACTACGCTTTGTTGAGAAACTTCTTCTCTCTCTATGGTCACCAAATTTTATAGTTTTGTATGCCACTATTTCACCCCAATCCTAAATTTTTAAAGAACACAAATTTTATTTAAAAAACAAATGTACTGCAATATAAAATGTTATCATAGTTTAATCAAATTTGCAATGCTTTTTAATTTTTTTTTGTAAATTTTGTGTATATTTATTATTTTTTAATCATCTTAAATACGAAATATCCGTATTTCCTATTTAATAATTCAATATTATAATCGCTCTCTAATATTTTTTTTATAGATTCTGCCCCTTGATTCTTTCTAATTACATAATATACAATTCCATTTTCATTTAAATATTCACCTGTTTTATTTAATATTTCAAGTAATTTTACTTTTCCTACTCTGATTGGTGGATTAGTAATAATTACATCATATTTTTTATTTACATTGCTATAAGCATCACTTTCAAAAACGTTAATATTTTCACATTTGTTTTTCTTAATATTTCTTTTAGTTAAATGAACACATCTAGCATTAATATCACACATATCAACATGTGAATTATTTATTTTATTAATTACAATTCCAAGTAATCCATATCCACATCCCATATCCAAAACACTATTTGCTTCTTTACAGATACTTAAATAAGTTTCTAGAAGTATTTTACTTCCTGTATCAATACCTTTTTTGCTAAACACTCCTGAATTACTATAGAACGTAAAAAAAGAAGAATCATATTTATAACTTAACTCTCTAATTTCACTTTTTAAGCTTTCATCATTTTCAAAATAATGACTCATTAATTCTCCTTTTGATTATTAATTGTAGAATTTATTCCTAATACTTTTTCCATTGATTCTCTTGGTATCATGTCATGTATACTAACACTCAATTCAACCATAGATTCATCATCATTGCAAACCCTTATATCAACCATCAAGCAATTAGATATAAACCACTCAATCATAGAATACATGGAATTAGTTCTTTTTATTTTTATATTAACACTTAATTCTTCATCATGATTTTTAATTTTATCAGATAATCTTTTAATTATAGTTTTAAATATTATTTTAGAATAAACGTCTTCCACCGTATCTTTGATTGGTTTTAAAGATTCTTTTTCCATTTAATTTTTCCCCCTTTGTAGGCACAAAAAGCTTTATTATTAATAAAGCTTATATTTATGCTAATTCAACAGTAGCTCCAACTTCTTCAAATCTTGCTTTTAATTCTTCTGCATCTTTTGCTGGAAGTCCTTCTTTAACATTTCCACCATTATCTGCAATATCCTTAGCTTCCTTTAATCCAAGTCCAGTTACTTCTTTAATTATTTTGATTACTTGTAGTTTTTCAACTCCAGCAGATGTTAATACAACTGTTTTAACAGAGCTTCCTGTATCTTGAGTTTCTTCTGCTACTGGAGCAGCAGCAACTGCTACAGAACTAGGATCAACCCCAAATTCTTCTTTCATCATATCAACTAATTCTTTTACTTCAAGAATAGTCTTTTCTTTTAAAGCTTCAATAATATCTTTATTTGCAATTTTTGCCATTAGTTATTTCCTCCTTTTTCTAACTTTTCAGCATATAAATTCAACCCTATACTTAAATTCTTAACATGTTCAATAAGTCCACCAGCAACCATAGTAAGTAATCCTTCCATACTTGGAATTGTAGCATAAGTATTAATTACGCTTTTATCTACTATATCATCATTAATTTTTCCAGCTCTAATTTCTAATGCTGGATGAGTTTTAGCAAACTTACTAACTATTTTTATTGGTTCTATTATTGACCCTGAAAAAATATAAGCATTTGGTCCTTCCATATAATCATTTAATTCTACACCCTTGTTCTTTAAAGCTAAATTCATAAGAGTATTTTTATAAACTTTTATATCTGAATCTATACTTCTTAAACTCTTTCTTAATTCTGCTAAATCACCAACGCTAAGTCCTTGATAATTAATTAATAAAAATGTAGTAGATGCATCTAACTTATCCATTATCTCTTTAACAGTATTATCTTTTTGTTTAAGAATTTCTTTACTTGCCATATAAGTCTCCTTTCTTATAATAAAAAGTTTCCTCATGACAAGGAAACATATTTTTACGTTTTGTTTCCTCGGTAAGATTTACTTTTACACTTACTGTCTTTGGTCACTTCAATGTAAATGATTATATAACATTTATTTTGATTTGTAAAGCCTTTTTTACTAATAATTAATTATATTATTTTTTTATATAAATATTCTTAAATTTTTAAATCTGGTAATATTTTTCTATAATATGGCATAAGTCCTGTTTTTTGTGGATTGTGTGCTGGTAACTGCCAAAACATATAATCCGTCCAATCATTTCCTTCAATAATAGTAGGTCCATCTATTCCAATACATATATCCCATCCCACTTGTCTTACTTTAGGTTCCACTAATGCAGCTTCCTTAACAAGTTTAATTGCTTCTTTAAAGTGAGGTATTTTAAATCCTACGAATTCTATTTTAGATATTGGATGCACACTTATTACTTCTTCATGTTCAGTTTGACCAGGGTATACAATAACTCCAGTTTTAATATCTATAGGACAAGATATAGCTCCATATCCCATATTATCAACATAATGATTTCCCACTCCAAATTTAACTACACCATATATTACATCAACATTTCCATTATTTACAACTGTAACTAATCTCATACAATTTACACAATTAGGATTTACTTTAGACATAATTTCATTTTGCTTTACTACGCTTTCTAAAACCCCTATTTTTTTATTTTTAATGTATTCATACATTTCTTTAGTATTTTTAAAATCTTTAATATTAAGTCTTTCTATACCATGACCAGAATCTCCATTATATGGTTTACAAAATATTATTTTATTTTTCTTAACAAATTTATCAAAATCATTTAAACTTAACTCTTCAATATCTGAGGTATCTCTATTTAAATATTTTTTAAATTTTTTATTAAATACTGCTTTATTATCAAATATGTATGATAATTCTTGAGGATTTAGAGCTTCTATTATTTTTTTATTTCTAAATCTTGTTAAATAAGTATCTCTTTGTTTACTATTCAAATCATAGAAAGCAAATATTCTATAATCATTATGACCAGCTCCATATTTAATATTACATTTAATCATATCAAAAAATATATATATTTTTGATTTACCACTTTTTTCATGACAAATATTAATAGATTTATTAATTCTTTTAAAACTTGTTCCAAATAAAGCTTTTATTTTATATTTAAGACTTCTTAGCATTTTTACTACCTTTCATTTTATTAACTATTTTATTTAATAAGTTTTTCTTTTCTCTAATTAATACCAAAGGAGTAGTTTCTTTTCCTTGACCAGCTGGATTATCTTTAATCATACCTAATAATTCACTTTCTGTATATCCAATATTATCTGTATATCCTAACAATTCTTGACCTAAATCATTAGCATCAACTATCATACACTTTATTCCAAGTTTTTCATATATTTCATTGCATACTCCATTTGGATTACTAGGCATTTCTATACCTATATCTTTATATTCACTCCATACATGATCATAAAATCCATCAAGTCCACTAACTTCAGGTCCAACTATTTCATAAAAAACTCCTCTTTTACCAAATAGTTTTGTAATTGCACTCATTCCAGCAGCATATAGACATTTAAATAATCCTACTTTATCTATAGCATATTGCATTTTTATTGTTTCTCCAACTCCAACTCCTGTATCTGGATGAGAAGCAAATTTTGATAAAAGTTTTGCAAAGAAACCAATTTTAATATCTTCTCTTTTTACTACTCTTCCTTGACAAAGTGCTATAATCTTTTCACTTATACTCACTATGTCTCCTTCTTTATAAATTGGACTAACATACTTTGACATAATATCAATATAAGATTCATTAATTTTTACAAAGTGAGTTTTAATAGCATTCCTCATAAAAGTTTTATTATTTACTATAATATTAACATTTTTACTCTCGTTGCTTTTAAATTTCATACATTTCACCTCAATTAAATTATAACATATTTAAAATAATATATTTAGTATTTCTTTAATATTATGTACACATAAATAAAAAAAAACACTTAAATCTAAGTGTTTAATCTTATAAACCAAATTGTGTTTTATCTAATTTAATTCCTGGACTCATAGTAGAAGACATACTTATATTTTTTACAAATACACCTTTTACTCCGCTTGGTTTACTCTTAATTATTTCATTAATGATAGCATTTAAATTTTCTTCTAATGCTTTTTCACTAAATGATAATTTACCAATTTGTACATGTACATTTCCGTATGAATCATTTTTATATTCAATCATACCTTTTTTAATATTACTTACAACATCTTTAACATTAGTTGTAACAGTACCTAATTTAGGATTTGGCATTAAGCCTTTAGGTCCTAAAATCTTACCAATTTTACCTAAAGAAACCATCATTTCAGGTGTAGCAACGATTGTGTCAAAATCAAACCAATTTTCTTTTTCGATTTTTTCAATCATTTCTTCAGCACCTACATAATCAGCTCCAGAGCTTTTAGCTTCCTCTATTTTAGTTTTAGTAACAACTAATACCTTTTTAGTTTTTCCAGTTCCATTAGGTAGTACAAAGCTTCCTCTAATGTTCATATCAGTTTTCTTTGTATCAATATTTAATTTTAATACAGCATCAACTGATTCGTCAAACTTTCTAACTTTAAGACTTTTAAGTAATTTTATCGCTTCACTAACACTATAATTCTTATTTGAATCAATGTTAGCTAATGCTTCCACATACACTTTACTATGTTTCTTCATAATTCCTCCTTATGTGGTAATTGGATTATTTATTTACTCACGATTATTCTTCTTTATTTTCTTTTTCAGAATTTTCTTCAGTAGTTTCTTCTGATTGTTCAGTAGATTCTACTTCTACACTAGCGCCTTCAGACATTGCTTTAGCACTTTCTTCCATTTGGGCTAGATCTGCTTCTAATTTAGCTGCTTTAGCTTCTTCTTCTGCTGCTTGTGCTGCTTTTTCTTCAAGTTCCTTGTCATTAAGTCCCTTAATAGCAATTCCCATGTTCATTGCAGTACCTGCAACTGTCTTTATAGCAGAATCAATATCATATGCATTTAAATCAGGTAGTTTAATTTCAGCAATTTTTTTAACATCATCTTTTGTTATTGTAGCTACTATATTGTTAGCACCCTTAGCACTACCTTTTGTAATTCCTGCAGCCTTAAGTAATAATGATGCAACTGGTGGAGTTTTTAATACGAAATCAAATGTTCTATCATCATATATACTAATTTCGACTGGTATTACATCTCCCATTTTTTCTCTAGTAGCTTCATTATACTTTGAACAAAAGTCTTGTAAATTAATTCCTGTAGGCCCTAATACAGTTCCAACTGGTGGAGCTGGAGTAGCTTTACCTGCTTCAATTTGCAATTTTACTTTTTTAGTAATCTCTTTTGCCACGAAAAACACCTCCTATATAATTTTAGTTTAATTTTTTCGCGAGTGGTTCTACGATAATAATCCAAGTATCTCCCACTTCTTACTTAAAACAAGTTCTAATAAACTTGCTCACTTATAATATCATAAAATATTTGATATTACAAGAATTATATTATTTATAATTAATTTTTATGCTTTAGTTACTTGTATTAAATCAACTTCAACTGGAGTTTCTTGTCCAAATAAGTCAATAAGTACATTTAACTTTTCATTTCCTTCATCTTTACTTTCAACTTTACCAAACATTCCCTTAAATGGTCCATCAATTATAGAAACAGAATCTCCTACTTCTACATCAGTACATATTGGAGCTACTTCAATATTTCCATCTCCAATAAATTTCTTAACTTCTTCGGGTGATAAAGGAATTGGTTTAGCTCCTTTTCCAGATGATCCTATAAATCCTGTTACACCAGGTGTATTTCTAACAACGTACCAAGCTTCATCACTCATTACCATTTCAATTAATACATATCCTGGAAACATTTTTTTAA
>CAZDPZ010000048.1:0-7317 GCA_964507635.1 uncultured Clostridium sp. | reverse complement strand
TATATTCATTATAATATATTTATATTATTTATACAATTATGTTATAATAATTAAACTAGGTTGATATTATGAATAAATTTAAAAGTGAATTGGAAAGAACTCCAAAATTAAGCGGTTGTTATATTATGTATAATAATTCGAATGTAGTAATCTATGTTGGAAAAGCAAAGATTCTTTTTAATAGACTTAAAAGTTATTTTAATGGCAGAGTAAGTGGTAAAACCAAAAAAATGGTTAGTGAAATTGATCATTTTGAATATATAGTAACTGATAGTGAAGTTGAAGCATTTATATTAGAATTAAATTTAATTAAAAAATATGATCCTAAATACAATATACTTTTAAGAGATGATAAGAGTTACCCATATATAGAATTCACTAATGAAAAATACCCAAGAATATTAGTCAAAAGACAAATTAATATAAATAAAAAGAATACTCATCTTTTTGGTCCTTATCCTAATAGTTATGCTGCGAGAAGATTAGTTAATCTAATAGGAAGACTTTATCCATTAAAAAAATGTGATAATATGCCTAAAAAAGTGTGTCTTTATTACCATATTGGAGAATGCTTAGGATACTGTATTAATAAAAATATTAATGATGATAATATGAAAATTGAAATATTATCTATTTTAGGTGGAAATGATAAATTATTAATTAATAAAATAAAAGAGAAAATTGAATTAAATTCTCAATCATTAAATTATGAAGTATGTAAAAACTTAGTAGAAGAATTAAAATTTATTGAAATAACTTTTAATGTTCAACACGTTGAATTAAATGATAATATTAATAGAGATATATTTAATTATTATTATAATAACTATTATATGTGTGTAATGGTGTTCTTTATTAGAAATGGTAAACTAGTTGGTAAAAGTGGAAAAGTAATGCCAATAATTAATAGTATTAAAGAAGATTTAGAATATTTTATTGTATCTTTTTATAGTAAGAATAATATATTACCTAAAGAAATAATTGTTCCATCTATAGTAGATAATCAATTATTAAATAAAATATTAGATGTAAAAATAATTAATGTAAAAAGAGGAAATAAGAAGAAATTATTTTTAATGGCATATGAAAATGCTAAAATTAATTATGAAAATGAGATTAAAAAACTATATAATAATGAAGAAAAAAATAATGAAGCTAATGATGAATTAAAGCGTATCCTTAATCTTAATAAATTAAGTATTATTGAAGCTTTTGATAACTCTAATTTGTTTGGAAATTATAATGTATCTGGGATGGTTTGTTTTATAGATGGTATTCCATATAAAAAAGGATATAGAAAATTTAAATTAAGTAAAGATAAGAATGATGATGTAAATTCTATGAAAGAAGTTATTTATAGAAGATATTATAGGGCTTTAATTAGTAAAACAATGTTACCTGATTTAATAATAGTAGATGGTGGAATTAATCAAATAAATGCTTGTAAAAGTACTTTAAATGAATTAAATTTAGATATTAAAGTAATAGGTGTACAGAAAGATAATACACATACTCCTAAAATGATTATTGATGAAAATAATAATGTAATACATATAGATAATACATCTAAAGTGTTTTTACTTTTATCTAGGATTGATGAAGAAGTACATAGATTTACAATAAATTATCATAAAGATATAAGAAGTAAAGGATTTATGAGTAGTGCTTTAGATAATATTGAAGGGTTAGGGAAGGTCAGAAAACAAAATTTAATTAAAAAATATTCAACTATTAATAAAATAAAAAATACTACTATAGAAGAACTATCACAAATTATTCCATATAAAGTAGCAATTAAAGTAAAAGAAAAATTAAAGTAAAAAGGAGTATTATGAAAAATAAGAAAATAATAATTATAATTAATATGATAATTATTCTGTTAGTGTTGTCACTAATAGGTTTTTCTTATTCTTATTTTAATTTAAGTATTGATACTACTGGTAATAATGTACAAGTTACATTAGGAAAATTGTCAATCATCTATAATGATGGAAATACTATTTCAAATAATAGTATGTATCCGGGTGATATTGAGCAAAAAATATTTACAATTACAAATAATGGTACATTAGATGCATATTACAATATTTCGATGATTAATTTAACCAATACTTTTATAAATAACGAATTAACAGTTTCGCTTAATTGTAGCAATTATAGTGATTATAATGGTTCTAAAACATATATAAGTAGTTGTAATGGATTAAATGAAACTCCAATACTAACTAGTTCCCAAGTATTATTAGAATCAATTGAAATACCTGAAGGAATAACCAAAGAATATACTTTAATAATTAAATTTATTGAAACATCATCTATTCAAAACAGTAATATGGGAGCACATTTTAATACTACTATTTCTGTAAGTGAAGGTGAATATGCAGATAATAAATTACTTAGTAAAATGATTTCTAATGATACTCCATATTCTGATATAATTTCAAGTCCAAAAGTTACTAATTCAAAAATTGCATATGGAAGTATTTCAAGTGATACTAATGGTAATGGTTTATATTATACTGAGGATGCTTCTAAGTCTGATGAAAACAATGACGGCGTTACTTCTAGAATATATTTTTACAGAGGAAATATTGAAAATAATTATGTCTTATTTGCAGGATTCTGTTGGAGAATAGTAAGAACTAATGAAGACGGCAGTATAAAATTAAGGTATGGAGGAGTTTATAATAATGGAGAATGTATTCAAACTGGTAATAATGTACAAATAAACACTTCTACTTGGTATGTAAATGCTAATGATAATGCTGATGCAGGATATATGATTGGGACAGAAGGAGCAAGTAGTTTCATTACTACTCATACTAATAGTACTAATAGTTATGTGAAAAATGTTGTTGATGCATGGTATTCATCTAATATTCTTACTAAAGGTGAATATGTGACACAAAAAATAGCAAATACAATATATTGTAATGATAGAACACCTGGAGTATCTGGAACAGTAGGAGGTGTTGTTTTTACTGATAATAATTATGGAACAAATAACACTTTATTTGCCGTTACAAGAAGACTAGCTATAGGTAGTGATACAGGAACAGGATATAATAGTAGTTCATATGATTTAAGAGCTGATCCAACATATGTATGTAGCAATAGTAATGATCAATTCACTTTAAGTGTTGAAAATGGTGGAACAAATGGATATGGAAATAACAAATTAACCTATCCAATTGCTTTACTTACTGCTGATGAATTAGTTTTTGCAGGTGCTGAATTTGCAATATCAAACAATTCTTATTTTTTGAATACAACTGATTCATACTGGTTAATGAGTCCTATGAGAGTTGCAACAGATAATTCTAGAACTTTTGCATCTAAAGCAAATGGACAATTAAATGTTCAAATTGGTACTGGAAGAATTGGAGTAGTTCCAGCTATTTCTCTAATAAAAGATATTAAAATTAGTGGTGGTAATGGCACTTATAATTCTCCATATATAATAGATATTTCATAAAAACATTGAAATAATATATTTTTTTTGTATAATAAATATGAGGGAATATTATGAAGAAAGTAACACTATATCCGGCAGATGTATACCAAGTAGTAGACAAAAGTTTATTATCTGATCAAGATAAGAATGTTTTGAATACACTTTATATGCCAATAATAGGTAATATCTCTATTATGTTATATTTAAAATTACAAAGTGAAGTAAATAATACATTTATATCAAGTGAACTAACGCATCATCATTTAATGACTAGTATGGGTTTAAGTTTAGATAATATAAAAGAAGCAAGATTGAAATTAGAAGGTATAGGATTGCTTAAATCATATTATTTAAAAGGAGAAGTAAACTCCTATATATATGAATTATATTCACCAGTTTCCGCTAATGAATTCTTTTCACATCCTATTTTTAATGTTGTATTATATAATAACGTTGGTAAAAGTGAATATAATAGACTATTAAATTTATTTAAATTACCTCACATATCACTAAAAGATTATGAAGATATTACTTTATCATTTGATCAAGTCTTTAAAAGTAGAAATTATACTAATATTGAAATTAATAATGATCAATTAATTTCTAAAAATAGATTATTGTTAAAATATGAATTAGATTATGATTTTGATTTAATTACTTCATCAATACCAAAAAATATGTTTAATGAGAAATGTTTAAATAAATCAATGAAAGAATTAATTACGAGTTTATCATTTTTATATGAAATTGATCCAATAGCGATGGCTGATTTAATGAGAGCATCATTAAATGAAAAAGGCAATGTAGATAGGGACGAATTAAGAACTAATGCAAGAAAGTATTATCAATTTAATAATGATAATAGACTTCCTAGTTTACTATTTAAAAGTCAGCCAGAATATTTAAAAGATGCTATCGGAGATACTTCAAAAAAAGGTAAAATAGTTAAAGTATTTGAAACACATTCACCTTATGAGTTTTTAAAAGCAAAATATAAAGGAGTTAAACCTACACCAAGAGATATGAAAATACTTGAAATGTTACTAATAGATTTGAAACTTAATCCTGCTGTAGTAAATGTATTAATTGATTATACCTTAAAAACTAATAATAATAAATTAATTAAAAATTATATAGAGACAATAGCTGGTCAATGGAAAAGAAGTGGAATAGAAACAGCGCAAGAAGCAATGAGTATCGCTGAAAAAGAGCATAAAAAAAGATATAAAAAAGTTGAAACTAAAAAGAAAGAAATAATACCTTCATGGTTTAATGAAAATATTCAAACAGAAAATAATAAAAGTAGTGATGAAGAATTTAAAAGTTTTATAGAGGAGTTTAGAAAATGATAAAAGGGACAAATTTTATAAAAAAAGGTAATAAAGCTATTAATGATGATTTAAGAAAAGAATATGTTTTAGCAAGCAAAGATATTTCTTTTGTAAAATTATGTACTAAACTAAAGAGTAATGATGAATTACTAATGAAATATACTTCTAAATTGGAACAAACGGTATGTGAACTTAAAAACTGTTCTAAATGTAAAGGAATAAGTGATTGTAGTAATGATGTATTAGCTCATGTTTACTATCCAGTAAATAAAAAAGAATTTATTGAATTTATATATAGACCATGTAAGTATTATAAAGAAGAAAATAATTCAAACAAAACAACTTTTTTTGAAACTCCAAAAGTACTTATGAATGCCACATTAAGTGAATTATATAGTGAACAAGAAAGAAAAAATATATTAAAATATATTAAAGATTTTTTAAAGAAAAAGACTAATAATGAAAGTGTTAAAGGACTTTATTTAAGTGGATCATTTGGAAGTGGAAAGTCGTATATATTAAGTGCATTATTAAATGAATTATCACTTAAAGGATTTAATTGTATAAACGTATATTATCCATCTTTATTGAAAAGATTAAAATCTTCATTTAATGATTATAGTTATGATAAAGTGCTTGATGAAATATCAACATGTGATATTTTATTAATTGATGATATAGGGGCAGAAAATAATAGTTCTTGGGCGAGAGATGAAGTCTTAGGAACTATACTTCAATATAGAATGGATAATGATTTAACTACTTTTTTTACATCAAATTTTACTATAAATGAATTAGAGAGTGTATTATCTGAAACATCTAAAGGTAGTGACGAAATTAAATCAAGAAGAATAATTGAAAGAATCAATTATTTGTGTGAAGAAGAAAAACTTATAAGTTCAAATAAAAGAAAATGAAAATTTAAGCACTAAAATTGACAAAAAGTCTTTTATTTGGTATAATATTCTAACATTTTTAAAAGAGGGTGAAAAATATGAATGAAATAATTACAAATGTTTTATTAATATATGGTGTTACAACTTTACTTACTGATGCATATGGACTAACAGTCTTAGCAACAGTAGATAGATTTGTAAAAGAAGAACTTAAAAATAGAAAATATGAACTTAGAAATAAAGGAAGTTTATATAATTTTAATGAGAAATTGGGTAAATTTACTTTAGGTTTTGTTCCTTTTTATTATACATTAAAAGCATTAAAGACTATAGATCAAAAAGACGTTATAAGTAGACAAGCAGATGAAAAAATAGCAAATGGTGAATACTTTACTCATGATGAAAATATAGCTTTTTATGAAGAAGAAGAAAATAATAGACAAAAGAGTGTAATAGTAAAAGAACCTGAAGTTGTATTTGAAAAATATAAAGCTAGAAGTAATACGGATAGTGCAATATATTATCCAGTAGAAGAGCCAATATTTGATGAAAAAGTTTCTGATGAATTAGAAATCACTCCTTTTAAATCACAAGAAAACATTAAGCATAATGAGAGTAATAAAGAAGAAGATATTATACAAAAAATATATTCAATGGATCCTGAAAGATTAGAACAATTTGGAAAAAGAGTTATTGATTTAGCTCAAGTAAAGAATAAAAAATTAGTTAAAGAATATAAAGAAGTTGCATAATCTTGAATTTAGTGCTAAAATGGATTTAATCTTATTTGGACAAGATTATTAATATAATTATTAAAGAGAGTTAGTTATTGATGAAAGACTAATATAATTAATTAATGGTTACTACCAAATGTATGAGGCTAATAACCTACAGGTAACTCTGTTATAAGTTAATAAGTTAAATTAAGGATGGTACCGTCTATTTATAGACTCCTAAGTACCATTCTTTTATTTTTGGAGGAAAAATGAAAAATATTAAAGAAGATGAAAAATTAAATATTCTTAATCACAGTTGTGCTCATCTTTTAGCACATGCAATTAAACATTTATATCCAGATGCAAAATTTTGGGTAGGCCCTGTAATAGAAGAAGGATTCTATTATGATATTGATTTAGGAGATAAATCATTAACTGAAGAAGATTTAGAATTAATTGAAAAAGAAATGAAAAAGATTTCTAAAGATAATAAATTAATTAAAAGAAGAGAACTTTCTAAAAAAGAAGCTTTAGAGATGTTTAAAGATGACAAATATAAAATTGATTTAATATCAAGAATGGATGAAAAAGATACAATTATAAGTTGTTATGAACAAGGGGATTTTATTGACTTATGTCGTGGACCTCATGTTAATTCAACTAAAGATTTAAAATATTTTAAATTATTAAAAGAAGCAAAACAAAGAGACCATAGAAAATTAGGTAAAGATTTAGAATTATTTATGTCTGATGATTTAGTTGGTAGAGGTCTACCTATGTATTTACCAAATGGCTATATTATTTGGGAAGAACTGGAAAATTATATAAAAAATAAAGAAAGAAAGTTAGGATATTTGCACGTATTAACACCTTGCTTAGGAAATGTTGAATTATATAAAACTAGTGGTCACTGGGATCAT
>CAZDPZ010000047.1:0-7879 GCA_964507635.1 uncultured Clostridium sp. | reverse complement strand
TTTAATTATTATAACATAATTGTATAAATAATATAAATATATTATAATGAATATATGAAAAAAATAAGTGAATATTATATTTTGGAAAAGAAATCTAAGTTTTATAGTTATTTATATTCATTAGATAATATGTCTGAAGTAGATGAAATAATTAATAATATTAAAAAAGAAAATAAAAAATATAGTCATATTGTATATGCCTATGTTTATGATAATAATGAAAAATTACATACTGATAAAGAACCACATGGAACTACTAATGGAATTCTTGAAATTATAAAGAAAAATAATTTAAATAAAGTATTAATTGTAGTAATAAGATATTTTGGTGGTACTCTTTTAGGAACTGGATTATTAAGTAGGACATATACAAAAAGTGCCAAATATTTAATTAAAAAATAATGCACTTACTATCTTTAATGTTTCTTTAATTCCTTCATTCATTATTTTTTCTAATGTATTACTAGTTTTATATCCTAAAGAAGATATTGCATTTGAATAGTCTTTTTTTTCTAAGTTAATATATTCTGTAATATCCACATTTTTTCCTTCATTAATATCATTTTCAAATTTTTGCATTGATTCTTTAGTAAGAATAGATTTATTATAAGCTTTATATTCATAATATCCAGCTTCCTTTGATATATATAGTATTAAAAATATTACAAATATTAATAATGTAAATATAGTTAAATAATTTTTTTCTTTTTTAGTTTCCATTTGTTTCCTTTATAATATATTCATATAATATTTTACTTAATATTTCTAATGTATTATTTATTTCTTCTAAAGTATTATCAACTCCACCTAATTCTATAAGCATAGCATTATTACTAATATCTTGATTAAACCTAGCATCACTTCTTTTATATATTCCTCTACTTAATCCATTATATGAATTGTTAATCATGTTATTTATCTTTTCAACTACTTTTAAGTTCTTATTTGAATTCTTATGATTCATTCCTACGACAAACATAATACGAGCATATCTTTTATCATTTAATTTATATAATGTTTTACTAATATTTGATGAATCCCTGTGTATATCAATAAAATATTTAAAATCATACTCTTTTATTTTATTTTTCATATAATATCTACTTGCTTCATAACTATTTTTATATTCTAAATTATTCTTATCTAAATAACTTTTCATACTGCGTGTTTCTACATATGAATTTATACCATAATCATTTAAATAATCTTTTAATATATAAGATGCTATTTTAACATCTGGAGTAATTGAATAGTCACTTATAAATGGTGAATAATATTTTTCTGTTTGATGGGTATTATATATGTATACTAAAGTATTTGTTTCAGTTTCTTGTTTAGAATCATTTATATTAATAGATAAGTTATCATAATTAATAGCATTATTAAAAGAAGATGCTATGTCTTCTACCATAATATTTCCAATTACTGATTTATTAGAATAATAATTATTTATTTTATTAACTACATATGATAAAGCATTACTTTTTATAAAATATAAAGTAAAAAGATACATGTATAATATTATAATTATAATATAAATAATAAATTTAATTTTATTATCACTTCTTTTAAATTTTTTCATCATAATAATTCACCATGTATAATATATAATTATTGAACTATAAAAAATGTCGAAATAGATTGCAATTTTTAAGTTTTTTTGATATTATTAATGAAGTTTTAAAGGAGGTGAATTATGGCAAACCTAAAAAGTTCTAAAAAAAGAGTATTAATTACAAGAAAGGAAACTGAACGTAATAATGATTTAAGAGCATCTATGAAAACAGCTATTAAGAAAGTTGAAAAATCTAATAGTAAAGAAGATGCAACTTTAAAACTTAATGATGCTATTAAAAAAATAGATAATGCTTATTCAAAAGGTATTATTAAATCTAATAATAGAGATAGAAAAAAAACTAGATTAAATAAATTAGTAAACAATATATAAAAAAGTAGATAATATCTATTTTTTTTGTTATACTTATCTAGGTGAAACATATGACAAAAAAATTAGTATTTATATTATTTTCTTTAATATTTATATTTGCTATTTATTTATTTTATTTTAATTATGATACTGTTATGAATAAAATTTCATATGCTATTGATAAACTAACTAATAATGTGGCCATTATTCCCTCAACTACTTCTTATAAAAGAAAATATAAATATGAAACATTTAGTGAAACAAATGATTTTGAACCAGATAATATAGAAGAGATTAAAAGTATTTATTATACAGTAATAAATAATGGTTGGAATGAATTTACTTTTTATTGTAAGAGAAGTTACAAAACATGTGTTGAAGATGTAAGACTTGTAGCAGATGATAGTAATTTTATCTCACTTATTAATAATTATATAAGCCCTTATAATACTTTTAAAAATTATACTACAGTAATTAATGGTGAAAAAGAAATATATATATCAATAGAAAAGATATATACTGAAAGTGAAATTTTATCTTTAGAAGAAAAAATTAATAATATAATGTTAGATTTAGCAATAGATAAAAACAATATAACAAAGAATGAAATTAAAACATTACATCATTATTTATTGCGTAATACCACATATGATAATGATTATATGGATAGTAATAAACTAAGCAATTCAAATAAAGCAAGTGGACCATTATTTAATGGTAAAGCAGTATGTAGTGGATATGCTGATGCATTTGCACTATTTATGGATTATTTAAATATTCCAAACTTTAAAATAGCTAGTGAAGAACATATATGGAATGTAATATATTTTAATGATGAATGGACACATGTTGATGTTACATGGGATGATGATGAAATAAACAATAATAATTTATTAAATTTCTTTATGATAAGTACTAATCAATTATTACAAAAAGATGATAAAGATCACTTATATAATAAAGAATTATATAAAGAATTATATTAAAAATACTTAAAGCTTAATTAAGTCTTAAGTATTTTTTTACTTCTAAAATAGTTGAATCAAAATCATTATAATTAACTTTAAACCATTTTATATCATCCATTTGGTTTTTAAACCATGTCATTTGTCTTTTAGCATACTTTCTTGTATTATTTTTTATTAATTCTTTTGATTCTTCTAAAGTAATTTCATTTTTAAAATATTTATCTAATTCTCTATATCCAATAATATTAATAAAATTTTTATAATTTAATTCATATAATTGTTTTGCTTCATTAAGTAGTCCACTATCAAACATACATTCTACTCTATTGTTAATTTTATTAATAAGTTCTTCTTTTGAAGCATAAAGCCCTATTAATTCAAAATCATATAATCTTTTATTTCTATTATTAGAATTTTTTAATACTTTATTATTTTGTTTATAATAAGTAATATACCTTTCTAATCTTTTTCTATTATTAACATGTATATTATTATTTACATCAATATCATCGCACATACTTTTTAATTCATTATTAGAATAATTAGAATAATCTATATTTAAATCAACTTTACTGTTTAAATCATAATCATATAGTAAAGATTTAATGTATAGTCCACTTCCACCAACTATAATGATATTTTTATTTTTAGAAATTAAATTATTAAGTACATTTCTTCCATCACGTTGATAATCATATATTGAATAGTTATCATTTAAACTAATTAGATCCATCATATGATGTTTTATTCCATTCATTTCATTTGGGCTTATTTTAGCTGTAGCTATTAGTGGTTCTTTATAAACTCCTGTAGCATCAGCATTAATAATTTCAGCATTAAGAGAAGTAGCAAGTTCAATACTTAAACGTGTTTTACCAGTAGCTGTTAATCCAACAATTACAATAATTTTACTCATTAGTTAACCCTCTTAAAAAGTTTTTCTAATTCATATATAGGATATTTAATTATAGTAGGTCTTCCATGAGGACAAGTATAAGGAAATTTACATTTAAATAGTCTATTAATTAATTCTTCTTGCTCATAATAAGTAATACTTGTATTTGCTTTTACGCTCATTTTACAAGATAACATAATAGCTGCTTTTTCACAGAATTTAACTCTATCAAACTTACCTTTTATGCTAGACATTAAATCAAGTATCTTTCTTATACTTTCTTCTTCATATCCATCTTTTATCCAAGATGGATGTTCAGTTACTCTAAATGTATTATCTCCAAATTCACATATATTAAATCCTAAATCATTTAAATCATTAATATGCTCCCTTATTATCATAAATTCATCTTTTTTATATTCTATAGTTAAAGGAAATAACATAGAAGTAGTATATATTTTCTTTTTGTTAAGTTCATCCATATATTTTTCATAGTTAATTCTTTCGTTAGCAGCATGGATATCCATCATATACATTATATTTTCATCTTGAGCAATTAAATATGTTCCTAAAGCAAGCCCTACTGGTTTAATTAAAGTGTCTTCTTTCTTTTCTTCACAATATTTGTTTTCATTTTCACTAATATTAAAAGATAATCTTAAACTTTCATAATTTTTATTTGGAATTTCATCATTATTATTATTACTTATAGTTTCATTATATCCTTTAAATGTATTATCTGCACTAATAATAGAATTCTTTATTGTATCAAATAATAATTCTAGTAAACTATCTAGTTTAGAAAACTTAATATCTTGCTTTGTAGGATGAATATTTACATCTATTAAAGTAGGATCTGTTTCAATATTAATTACTACTATTGGATATTTATTTTCAGCTAGTACTGTGTGATAAGCATCCTTTATAGTTCTATTAACTTCAATATTATTAACCACTCTTCCATTTACAAGAATAATCATATTACTTTTATTAGACTTTGATATATTTAAATTACTTACATATCCACAAATTATATAGTCATAATTTTCCGCTTTTATTTGAATCATATTTTTAGATACTTGGTATCCAAATATTTCATAAATAGTTTTATATAAATCGTTTATTCCAGTAGTTTTAAATATAGTTTTGTTATCATTAATTAATTCAAAAGATATTTCTGGATGAGATAGTGCTATGCGTTCTAAATAATTAGTGGAAAGTGATAACTCTGTGACCAAACTTTTCATGAATTTCAATCTTGCAGGAGTATTATAAAACAAATCTCTTACTTCTATTATAGTACCTTGCCTTATAGTACCAATACTCTCTTCTTTAAAAACTCCAGCTTTTATATGTATTTTAGTTGATTCTTGTAAGTCACTAGTATCTAATACAATATCACTTACTGAACTAATAGCAGCTAATGCTTCACCTCTAAAACCTAAAGTATTAATAAAAAATAAGTCATTTTCACATTTAATTTTGCTAGTAGCATGTCTTGCAAAACATGAGTGAGCATCTATTTTACTCATTCCACATCCATCATCTACTACTTTAATTAATTTTACTCCACTTTCAACTAATTCAATTTTTATATTTTTTGATTTAGCATCAATACTATTTTCAACTAATTCCTTAATTACATTAGCAATTCTTTCAACTACTTCTCCAGCAGCTATTTTATTAGCAAGTAATTCACTCATTATTTCTATTTTTTGCATAAAATACTTCTCCTTTTACTAATGATTTTATTATCTAAAGAATATACTTTAATTTCACCATTTCTGCTTATTTTAACAAATCCTAATCCATGAATTAATATATCACTTTCATAAGTTATAGTATAGTTAACACTCTGCAAATCACATAGTTTATTATTCTTAAATTTTACTTTTTCATATCTTAACTTATCACTCATATAAAAACTAAAATAATTTGTTTTATCACCTAAATTATCAATTCTAAGTATATTATTTACAACAATTGATTGTCCACTTCTAACTTGAAATGTCTTAACTTTAATCTCTTTTTTAGGATATAGTTTTATTAAAGATTTATAATCTATAAAATTATATATAGCAGCCAAATCAATAAAACCAGGAGTATCTACTATAGTTAAAGAACTATCTATTTTAATAGTTAAAAAATTAGCTGTAGTATTTGGAATACTACTTGTAGTAATAACTGGTTTATTATTTAAATTTGTAAGAATAGTATTAATAAGAGTACTTTTTCCAGCATTAGTAAAACCTACTACATAAAGTCTCTTAATATTATCTTTTTTTATTTTATTCATAAATAAATCAATATTATACTTTTTTAATGAACTTATCATCATAATATTATTACTATTATAGATATTTTTTTTAAAATAACTTATAATTTTCTTTTCTTTTAAACTTTTAGGTAAAATATCTTTTTTAGTTATTAATATATACTTATTATTCTTAAACTTCTTTATAACTTTTTTTATATTTTCATTAATATTTAATACATCTACTAAAAAAACAACAGAAGCAACAGTATCACTATTAATATTTCTAATTATACCATCTGTATCTATTTTCTTATCTAATACGCTATATTCTCCATAATTTTTTATTTTGAAACATCTTTCACAATATTCACTCTTATCATAGACATTAGACTTAACAAATCCTTCATTGTTTACATTTTCACTTTGTAAGATACTTCCACATCCTATACATTTTTTAATCATAGTATTCACCTATTCTAAATAAGTCTTTTTTTAAAAGTTGTCTATATATTATTTTTTCTAATAATCTATTAGGAAGAGTAATAGTGTAATCTTTACTTGCTAGAGGGTTAACTAATATACTTACCAAATCTAATCTATTAGCTCCCCATACATCAGTTAATAATTGATCTCCTATACAAGCTATTTCAGTATTTTTATATTTAAACTTTTCCATGATTAATTCATATTTTGATTTTTTAGGTTTTAAAGAAAAAGCACATGCATCTACATTTAAAATTGATTTGAATGGTTCAATTCTATATTTAGGAGCATTAGACATAATAATTATTTTAAAATCCATATCTTTTAACTCATCAAACAATCTTTTTAGCCTCTTAGTTGGTGTATTTGAATGCGAAGCAGCAATTGTATTATCCAAATCAAATAAAAGACATTTAACTCCCTTTTTTATTAATTTACTATAATTTATATAATATATACTTTTTTCGTAAATATCGGGTACAAATCTATCAAACATAATTCCTCCAGTATTAAAAATATTATATCACATGAAAAATAAAAACTCCACAAAAGTAGAGTTATAATTTAAACTTTATTTATCCATTATAAATTATAGTAATTTGTCCATTTCCAGTTCTTAATCCACTACTTGATGTCACATTTGTAATTGATGCATCTGTTGAGTTACTTCCACCACTACCAGCATTACCGGGAACAGTACATGCATTACAACAAGTAAGTGGTGATTGAGTTTCGGCACAACTTGATATGTAACTGTTATTTACATTAGATGAATTGCAAGCAAAAGATGTTCCAGTGGTACAAGTAGTTAAATTATATTCATTTGTTGTGCTAAAACTATATGTTGTTGTATAGTTATCATCACATCTTGAAGCTCCAGCATTACTGGCATTACACATTGGATAAGATGTGTTTGAGCAATGACTACTACTTGAACCTGCTGATTGCCAAGTATATGTTGGGTCAAAATAAACACAATTACATGTTGAATAACCGGTATACCCCGCAGAAGTACATGTTGAAGAACAATCTCCAGTACAAGAACATGACTGACCATATGTACTTCCAGATACTTTTTTAGTACACAAAACATTTCCTCCCCAATGAGCTGCAATTGATATTCCACATGTATATGAACTGCTTCCGCTGAAAGATGTACTACTTCCACATGTTTTAGTGTAGATGTATATGTTGAAGTATAACCACATCCTAAATCTGTAATTGATAATGTACAATATTCACTTGTTGCTGCAAATCCTGAGCAAGATGATATAGTGGACCCAATAAGTGAAGATGAACTACTTCCTCCTCCACCATTTGTTCCCGCATTTCCAGCTCCTCCTCCAGCA
>CAZDPZ010000046.1:0-8011 GCA_964507635.1 uncultured Clostridium sp. | reverse complement strand
TTCATCTAAATCAGTATCAAATGAAGCACCTTTATCCTCTTTTATTTTATCTAAAACTCTTTCAAATGAACTTTTAGAATATCCTTTTACAACATCAGCAAACATCATAATAAATCTTCTATATGAATCATATACAAATCTTTTATTATTTGTTTCTTTTGCAAAGCTCTCACATACTGAATCATTAAGCCCTAAATTAAGTACTGTATCCATCATTCCAGGCATACTTGCTCTCGCACCACTTCTAACTGATACTAATAGGGGATTCTTATTATCTCCTAATGTTTTACCAGTTAATTCTTCTAAACTCTTTAAATGATCATAAATTTCACTTATAATTTCTTTACTTATTACTTGCTTATTATCATAGTATGCACTACAAGCTTCAGTTGTAATAGTAAATCCTCTTGGTACTGGAAGTCCTATGCTAGTCATCTCTGCTAAGTTTGCTCCCTTTCCACCGAGGATATTTTTCATGTCTTTGTTTCCTTCACTAAACATATAAACATATTTCATATTTTTTCCCTCCTATATAACACTTAATTATTATAACATGACAAAACATAATATTAAAATATTTTTTGCATTCATTTTACAAAAAAATAGATATTTCTATCTATTTAATTCCAAGTACTTTTTCTAAATAACATTTTCCACACAAAGATTCATACTTTACTTCATTTTCACCATCAATAGCTACTTGTTCTCCACTAGAAGTAAATTCTCCATTAACAATTCTAGCATTAAACTTAGATCTTTTTCCACACCTACATATAGTATATAGTTCTTCCATATCATCTGCAAGTTCAAATAATCTAAGACTACCAGGAAAAGCAATTGTTTTAAAATCACATCTTAATCCATAGCATATTACTGGCTTATCTTTTAATTTTGTAAACATAAAAAGTTCATCTACTTGATCTCTATTTAAGAATTGTGCTTCATCTACAAATATACATTCAATATCATCATGAAGTGTATCTAAATAATCACTTAAGTTTTCATCCTTACTAATTAAGTGATCTACTTTTCTTTTAAGTCCTATTCTAGTAATAATATTTTTTCCACCTTTAGTATCAATATTAGGTTTCATTATTATTACTTTCATATCTCTTTCTTCATAGTTATGAGCAGATTGTAATAGCATTGTTGTTTTACCACAATTCATAGCTCCATATCTATAATATAGTTTACTCATTTATCCTCATCCCTCCTTGGAAAACAATTATAATATACTTTCTTAACACTTTCATTTGTTACATGCGTATATATTTGAGTTGCTCTTAGTGAAGTGTGTCCTAATAATTCTTGAACTATTTTAATATCACAACCATTATTTAACATATCTGTAGCAAAAGTATGTCTTAAAGTATGTGGGGTAACATGTGTCTTAATTGATAATTTACTCATTATATTATTAATAATATATCTTATACCTGCATCTGTTATTTTACCACCTTTATTATTTATAAACAAATAGTTTTCTTCATTCTTTTTATGAGTATTAATATATTCTTTTAATGCACTACCTGCATACTCACCATAATATACTATTCTTTCTTTATTTCCTTTTCCAAGAACTCTAATACGTCTATCATTAGTATCTATATCACAATATTTAATATTAATAAGCTCACTAACTCTTAATCCTGTCGCATAAAGCATCTCTATGATTAATCTATCTCTTATACCATCTTTGTCTTTACTTGATTCATTTATTATTTCTAATAACTCGTTATAGTATACAAATTTAGGAAGTTTTTTTTCTATTTTAGGATAACTAACTTTATTAAGAGGATAGTCTTTCTTTTCCATAAAATCATTTCTATAAAGATATTTATAAAATGATTTTAATGAAGATATTTTTCTTCTAATTGTTGTTGCGTCATTCTTAATATTATTTATATGTAATAAATAATCTTTAATATCACTCTCATTTACTTCAGTTAAATCTTTATTTTGAAATAAATAAAAAAAATATAAATCGTTCATATAAGAAATTAAAGTATTTTTAGAATAATTCTTCTTTATTATATAATCAACAAATGAAGAAATATAATCAATTTTTTTAAATTCTTCTTTACTCATAATATTATTATATACTATTTTTAAAGTAATTAAAAGAGACTAATATAATTAGCCTCATCTATATTATCACCACGCAAGTGGCTACATAATATTTTATGGAATAAATGTATTTTGTTTAACACTTTTTTCATTAATAGTATATTTAATACTTCCATGTTTTGATGTCTCATAATATAAGATATTATATTTATTTAATAAAAGAATAGTTTCTTTAGAAGGATGATTAAATTTATTGTTTTTTGATACAGAAATTATGCACACTTTAGGATTTAAAATGCTTATTAATTCTTCACTAGTAGATGTATTACTTCCATGATGAGCTAACTTTATTATATCTATATTTTTTAAATTATATATAGAAATAATATCTCTCTCAACTTGTTTTGATACGTCACCTAGTAAAAGAATCTGATAATCATAGATTTTGACTAATAATACTATACTATTATCATTTTCAGAATCATAAACATTATTGTTTAATGATTTTATTGTAATATTATCAATCTTCATATAATTATCTAATAATATATTATGAGTTAAGATACTTTCTTGATAGTTAATTTTACCTTTATTTATAAATATATTATCAACTTTAAAATTATCCACTAATGTTTTAGCATTCCCTATATGATCACTATCTCCATGGGTTATAAATAAGTAATCTATTTTTTTTATTCCTATACTTTTAAATGATGGAATAATGGAATCTTTCATTATGTTAAATGTTTTATTTTTCTTTTTCCATTCTTCTTCATAATATGATACACTTCCTCCTGTATCAATTAATATATTTTTATTATTTTTAGTTCTTATTAATATTGAATCCCCTTGACCAACGTCTAAAAAGTAAATATAAGTATTTTTATCAGTTAATGGCAAAATATTATTAATCGTTAGAAGCATTATAATAGATAAAATAAAGCCTTTTCTTTTATACTTTATCATCACTATAAGCAATACATAATATAATATTAATAATATTATACTCATCTTAGAAAAAGAAATATTTATATTTAAATATTTACTACTTATAAATGAAACATATTCCATAATATTAGTTAAAAATGTCAAAATAAAAGATAATTTATTAAATATTAATACTAATATACTTAAAGGGAATATAATATAACTAACAAATGGTATAAAAAATAAATTGTTTATGAATCCTATTATATTTAATTCATAAAAATTATTTATAATAATTGGAATGCTAGATATAAAAGATATAAAACTTGTATATAAAATACTTAATATCTTTTTATTTATTTTTACTTCTTCACAAGACAGTAATAAAAAATAAGTTATAGTAAAAGATAATATAAACCCTAAATTAAATATATAAAAAGGATCTATAAAAATAAGAATAGAAAAAGTTAAATATAACAAATTTTTTGGCTTAATAAAAAAGTAATAAATATTATTTAAGCTACTCAATATAAAAAATATGGTGGCTCTTAATATTGAAGGAGTAAATGAAGCTATAAATGAAAACAATATTAAAAATGTAGAAACTATAATAAAAGATAATAATTCATTGCATTTTACTTTTTTTAATATAAATAATAATATACCTGAAAAAATAGAGACATGTAACCCAGATAAAGCAAATAAATGAGTTATTCCGTTTATCCTATAATTATTATAAACATTTTCATCTATTTTACTACTATCACCTAATATAAAGGCATATAAATAGTCATTATTAATATTATTTATTCTTCTAATAATTAAGTTCTTTAATTTATTAAATATATTTGTATTACTTTTATATAAATCATAACTATTTACATTTAAAATATATGTTATTCTATTATGATATAAGTATTTTTTATAATTAAATGTATTTTCTATTGTATTGTTTTTTGGAATATTTAGTGTACCATTTATTTTTATAATGTCTCCTATTTCATATTCACTAATAAATGAATCTTTTTCTTCTAATGATTCAAAATAATAAATACATATAATTTTTTCAAGTCCATATCCGGTTATTTTAAGTTTATTTCCATCTACTTTAATATTATTAATTTTAATAATAAAATTTGTTTCATCATAATTATATTTGCTAATTAATTTGTATGTACGCACAAATAATATAATGTATATTACTGATATTAAAAAAATACTTATATATAATATGTCATATAGTAATATTTTCCTTAATTTTAGAGAAAATTGTCTCACTTATCCCACTAACATTAACTAAATCATTAATTGAATTAAAGTTGCCATTATTAGTTCTATAATCAATTATATTTTGTGCTTTAGCATCACCTATTCCACTTAATGTCATTAATTCTTCTTTAGTTGCTGTATTAATGTTTATTAAATTATTTTCATTGTTTTCTTCTTTATAACAAGCATCATTTTTTACTTCTTCACATACACAAGGGGAATCGACATAAATAATATTTGATTTTTTTGCATCTTCAATTTCTTGATTAGAATATATTACAATTACATCACCATCTTCTAAAACTTTTGATAAATTTATAAATCTTGTATTAGATCCTTTTTTTAATCCACCAGAAGCATTAATTGCATCTATTACTCTTTTACCTTCCTCTAATTCATAAACTCCAGGATTATTAATATTTCCTTTAATATCAATATATATTTTTGATATTTCTTTTTTTGGAGTATCTTCTACCAAAGATGAAACAATATTATTGGTAGATGAATTCTCTTCGTGCGTAATATTTAAATAAAACATATAAGAACACGCTAACATAAGTATAAATATAATACCTATATAATAATAACTATCAATCCTTTGAATTGATATATTAATTTTATTTAATAATTTTTTCATACTTTCCTTTCTACATACTTTCCCTCTATTATATAGATTAGACATTAATTTAAAAAACACTACAAAAAAAATAAATACTCTCATATTTATTTCTATTATTTTATAATTCTACGGGTTGATTTTTAACTTTTAATACTAAATATCCTAGTGCAAAAGATACCATTGTAATTGATAATATTAGTACCAAATCTTCAGCTCCAGTTTTTGGATTATATACTAAATCAAATGTTACATTCTTAGATACTGCTTCAATTTTACCGCCTGAGGCAACATTTTGTTGTAAAACATTCTTAGATGAATATATTCTTCCTCTATTAGTTGCTGGATTAAATCTTGCCCCGTTTTGAACATCTATTTTGATGCTTACATTAGATACTTTGGAAGCTTTCGTCACAGTAATATAGAATTCCTCTTCTTGCCTTACAGTTCCTATTTCATTTCCCGCCTTATCTACAATTTTAATTCCCGTTTTATTACTATTTGTTATTGATAATGATATATCTCCCATCGTTATCATTCCACCTGTTACAGAATAAGGCCCGTATTTATATAAAGATGTTTCTTCTTTATATAGAATTTTGTCATCTGCCGGTTTATTCAATGTAATACTACCATCAAAATTAAATGATGCATAATTAGTATAATCTCTTTCTTTTATTAAATATTGATACAATTTATTTAATGCATCACTTCCAACTAACGTGCTACCTAATTTATAAGTACTTGTTCCTTGTACTTCACTTACATTACCTTCAACACTCCATAGTGCATATTGAATCGTAGAATATACATAATTTTCAACTATTGCATCCCATTCGCTATCGGAATGTGTTTCTCCAGTATGAAGTAACTTAATATCAGACAATAATTTACTATATGTAGTTCCAGCATCTTCTAAAACACTAGATATTGAAATATTAGGATAACTATGTTCAATTATCCATAACATTTGATTATATAATGTACTGCTAGGCATTTCTATAGTTGTATAAACATCATAATATCCATCAGCCAACTTTAAAGTAAATGAATACTTATCACCAGCAGTATAAGTTCCATTTTTTGCTTCAATTAATTGTTGTGCGGTAATTTCATTTTTTAAAGAACATGTAGAATTCATACAAAATGTTATTTTGTTAATTGATACTACAATACTTGATGTACTATAGTTTCCCGTTAAAAAAGTATTCATATCAGTTTCAGATATATTATCATAGTCTATTATTGCAGATATATATCCAGAATTCGCTAAAAAAAGATTACTAAGTGTTGAATCACTTGAACTAATTTTAAATAAAGCTGTTTCTAAAGCATGATTGAATTTCACAGTTGTAGTTAAATTTACATTACTTTTATAATTTATATATCCACTTGATGGATATTTTGCCAGACCATTTAAACAATAAGCGGAAAACCAGTCACTACCTAACCCATTTTCACTTGCTGTAGATGAAAGTAAAATCTTTCTCATACCACTTTTTCCGGTAATTGCTTGTCCTCCTGCTGGATTGGTCGTGAAAGAAATAGCACTATAATCAAACGTTTCATCAGTCATGCTATATAATTCATCTCCAACACTAGGAACAGTAGCAGGTGATTTTGCAGTTAATGCATAAACATTTGTAATAAATACCATACATAATATAAAAGTTATAATTCTTTTTAATAATTTATTTTTCATAAACATCTCCTCTATCTTGTAATAATGATAACATTTTTTAAAAAAAAGTACAATAGTTTTACAAAAAAATAGTAAACGCTTACGTCTACTAATATCTTCTTATTCTATGAGATAAGTTGTATTCTTCTTTTCTACCCTGATTATTATCAACTAGATAATCAAATACTTCTATTCCTGAAGTAAAATTTATAATAGAATTATTAAGTGAAAACTGCAAACTTCTTTTTATAGCTTCCTTTTCTCTATCATTTATTTGAAACATACTAGCATTTATATATGCCTGTAATAGTAAAAGCAATTTTGTATTTTGTTCTTCTTTAACGTTGCCTTTATCTATTTTACAAATAAAAGGAATTAAACTTAATATTTCAGTAGCTCTATACTCAGATACACCATTCATATTAGTATGAATATTACCCTCATTTTGATGTGAATCATGAGCATTTTTAGTAAGAAAAGCAATATCATATTTACATCTTAACATATTAGCTTTATATTCTTTATAATGTGGATCATTTATTATTGTGTCTATCTCACTTAGCATCAATTTATCTCTTATATAATCAAATTCATTACTATTTGTAAATTCCTTAAATTCTCCATTATTTTCATCATTATATGAATTTGCTTCATCTAGTCTATAACATATTCTTCTGTCAATTAGTTCATCTTTACTTAATTGTTTTATTAAATAAACTCTTATATCATATGGACACGCTAAAATCCCTCTTGGCAATTTTACATTACCATTTCTCATTATGTGTGTTCTCATATTATCAATATTTTTAACACTTTTCCTGTTAATTTCTAAAAAAGAATAAAATTCATCTTCTCTTTTAGTAAAAAATTCTAGTTTTCTAAGTGTCTTTTCATACTCGTTCGTTCCGTCTAATCCATTAATTTCTAGTTCACATAATTCATTATACAATTCAAATATTTTTAAAGTAAGATTTCTAATAAAAATGTAACTAGAACTAATATCATTATAATTGTGATTCTCTTTATTTAAATTCATATTTTTTCACCTATTCAATCTCTAAAGAATGGCACGTATTATACATAAAAAAAGACTAAAAGTCAATTAATCTTTTTTAATAGGTTTTTCTAATTTAGGAAGTAATTCTTTTCTAGATAAATTTAATTTACCTCTCTTATCATATCCTAAACACTTAACTACTATTTCATCTCCAACTTTTACAATATCACTAGGGTGATTTACTCTCTTATTGTCAAGTTGAGATACATGAACTAATCCTTCACATCCTGGCCATAATTCTACAAAAGCACCAAAATCTTCTACTTTTACAACCTTTACAGTATAAATATCTCCTTCTTTTGCTACTTTTACTATATTTTCTATCATTTTAATGGCTTTATCAATAACTTTATATTGTTTTTCATCTACTGGGATAGCCTCACCCTGCTTCAAT
>CAZDPZ010000045.1:0-8287 GCA_964507635.1 uncultured Clostridium sp. | reverse complement strand
GGATATTTTAGACCTTTAAAGTGTAATGGATAATAGTGAACTATTGTTAATAGTAGGAGGAGTATCAGCTTCTATGATAAGTGCTATTATTAAAGGTCTTGATCTATTACTCGAATTAGGTAGAAGTTTGGGCTCAGCTCTTAGAAGAAAAATTAATAAAACTAAGTGTTAAATAAAAAAAGATACTATTTTTTGAATAGTATCTTTAACTTATATATTAAGTATTAATTATATTTTTCCTCATAAGATTTAATAAAGTTTTGTAAATCTTCTTTAGTATTATATTTTTCTTTTGAAGTAGATTGTTCTAATCCTTTTTGAATAGCAAACTCATATAAATGTTTAGCATTATTATCATTTAAAAGATAAGAAGATACTTCTTGTGGAGTTTGTAAGTTTAATTCATTCATAAATCTAGTAATTGGATAAGAAGATAAATTATATTCTTCTAATGTAAATAATATATCTATATTTGGCTTTTCTCCTTTTTGTATTGCTTCACTTTCAAAAAAGCTTAATAATGTTTGTTCATTTCCCATAATTATTTTATCCTTTCTTATTATAAGTATAAAATAAATTGAACTAAATAGCAAGTTTTTTGTTTTTAATAATAGAATTTATTATGAAATATATTAATGACAATAGTTTTGAGATAAATATTATATTAGGTATGCTACATATAATTAAATATATAAATATTATTGAATTATCTAATATTAAAATAAAAATTAAATTAAATGCTTGTAATTTAACAATATATGGAAATAATTTATTAATTAAAAAACTTGATAAATATGAATTGTTAATAAGTGGAATATTTAATAAAGTAGAGTTTGATTATGAATGATTTAGTTAAAATAAAAGTTTATTCAGATAAAGGATTTTTGAAGTATTTAGTATATAATAAAATATATTATAAGGGTATTGTAACTAATAATGATTCATATATTATAATTACTAATTATAGTAATTATTTTAAAATTATTAAAAGATATAAATGTGAAATAATTAAATATTATGGAAAGTTGTTTGTTATTAATTTTATATTAATTAATAAATATATGATTATATCTTTTGTTATAGGACTAATACTTTTATATAATTTATGTAATACTATATTTAGAATAGACATAAATGTTGATAAAACTAAAGAAGAATATATGAGTAATATATTGAGTGAATATGGTATCTCTAAATATAAAAAAAAGAAAAGTTTTGAAGAATTACAAGTTATAAAAGAAAGTATTCTTAATGTATATAATGATTCAATAAGTTGGATAGAAATAGAAGAATGTGGAGTTATATATGAAGTTAATGTTAACTTTAAAGTGAATGATTTAGAAAGTGTTAATTATAAATCTGGAAGTAATATTATTTCTTCAAAAAATGGGGTTATTAAATATATTAATTCTACTTCTGGAGTCAAGTTAAAAGAAGTAAATGATTATGTAAAAAAAGGTGAAATATTAATAAGTGGAGAAGTTAAATATAAAGATAATGTAATAGAAAGAATAAAATCTAGTGGAAACGTTTATGCTGAAGTGTGGTATATAGTGAGAATTAGCGTTCCTTTTGAATATATTGAATATAAAGAAACAAATAAGTATGTAAATCATATATATATTAACTTATTTGGAAAAGATTTTACTATTATGGGAAAGTATGATAGTAATATGACTATCGGTAAAAAGAAGTTGATAATTGATAAACCTTATTTGCCTTTCAAAATATATAAAGAGAGAAAGACAATATATGAATATAATCAAGTTAATATAAGTGAAAAAGAGGCTTATGATGAAGCAATTAAAAGAAGTGAAAAAATTATCCAATTGAAACTTGATAGGCAAGAGCATATTATTTCTAAAAATGTTTTGAAAAAAGAGGTATTTAGTAGTAAAATAGAATTAGAAATATTTTTTAAAGTTTATGAAAATATTGCTCTAGAAAAAAGTATTGAGGGAGAATAACTATGAAATCAGTAGTAAAAGAGGTATTATATATGTCTTGGCCAACACTTGTAGTAGTATTATGTATACTTATTATATTAAGGGTTTCATATATTATTAGAAGTGATAGGAAAAGTTTTAAACTTTATGAAGAAGTGTTTAATTTATTCTTTATAGCTTATCTTTTGGTATTATTTCATTTGGTAACACAGGGAGCTACGGATAGTTATGGAGGATTTAATTTAATGCCTTTTGATGAAATATTACGTTATGATATAGGAAGTAATGAATTTTATAGACAAGTAATAGGTAATATAATTTTATTTATTCCCTTAGGATATTTTGCGGCTTCATATTGTAAAGTAAAAAAATTCGGTGGAATGTTTATTATTATGTTCTTATGTAGTTCTGTGATTGAGATTACGCAATATTTCATAGGAAGAAGTTTTGATGTTGATGATATAATACTTAATGTAATAGGTGGGATGTTAGGATATGTTTTATTTATTTCATTTAATGCTATAAAGAGCAAATTACCTGAGTTTTTAAAGAAGGATTTTATATGTAATTTATTAACTATTGTTTTGTTAATAATAATAGGGTTTTACATATATAAAATATTTTAAGGAGTAAGATGGAAGAATATATATTTAATACAACTAGTAATAAAATAGAATTTAAAGATATGGATAATGTTATTAAGTTTGCTTGTAAGAAACTTAATATTATAAATCCGCTATTAAATATAGTGATTGTAAGTGAAGAAAAAATTAGAGAAATAAATAAAACATATAGAAATAATGATTCTATAACAGATGTAATATCTTTTGCATTTGAAGAAAGTGATAATATATCATATAATGGATTTAGATTCTTAGGTGAAATATATATATGCTACGACAGATGTGTTTCACAAGCAAAAGACTATGGACATAGTATAAAAAGAGAACTATGCTATTTGGCAGTTCATGGATTATTACATTTACTTGGGTATGATCACATGAATGATGAAGATAAAATTGTTATGAGAAGTCTTGAGGAGGAAATATTAAATGAGTATGATATCAAGAGATGAAAGAAAAAAACAAAAAGGATTTAAAAAGTTTATACATAGTTTTGAATATCCTGTTAAGGGATTGAAGTATGCATATAGGAATGAACAAAATTTAGCTGTAGATGTAGGAATAGCACTTGTTGTGTTATTATTGGGATTTATTTTTAAGATAAATGCAATTGAATGGGCGATACTATGTTTAACAGTAGGACTTGTAATATCATGTGAACTTATTAATACATCAATTGAAGCAGTGGTTGATTTGGTAACTGAAGAATACCATCCACTTGCTAAGGTAGCAAAGGATACTTCAGCATCTGCTGTATTTATATTTGCTATAATATCAATAGTAATAGGATTAATAATATTTTTACCAAAGATTTTAGCTTTGTTTTAGGAGGAAGTAAATGAAAGAAAAATTAATAAAATTATTAGATAATAGTTATGCTCCATATTCAAATATGCATTTTGCATGTATAATTGAAACTAAGAGTGGAAACTTTTATGAAGGAGTTAATATTGAAAATGCATCATATGGAGCTACTATATGTGCTGAGAGGAATGCTTTAAATAACGCAATAAGTCATGGAGAAAGAGAATTTAGTGTTCTTTATTTAATGACTAGTAGTAATCAAATATGTTATCCATGTAATTTGTGTAAGCAATCTTTTTTAGAATTTTTTGATTCTCATGTTGTATTTAATATTATGACTAAAAGTGGAAAAGAAGAAGTTCTTACATATGAAGAAGTAATGAATACTACTTTTACTAAGGAAGATTTAGTATGAAAAGTGGATTTGTAAGTATAATAGGTAGACCTAATGTAGGAAAAAGTACTCTGCTTAATTCAATTGTTAATGCACATTTAGCTATAGTATCTGAAAGACCTCAAACTACCAGGAATTTGGTAGAAGGAATATATAATGAAGAAGATACTCAAATTGTATTTGTAGATACTCCAGGTATACATAAACCAATTGATAAGTTAGGTCAAGCATTAAATGCTCAAGCATATTATTCAATTAATGATGTTGATGTAATATTATTTATAGTAGATGCTAGTGTATCTTATGGAAAAGGGGACGCATTTATAATAGAAAAACTTGTTAATATTAAAAAACCAGTATTTTTAATATTAAATAAAATTGATAAATTAAATGATAATGAAATATTATTAAAGATTAATGAATATAAAGATTTATATGATTTTGATGAAATAATACCATGTTCAGCTTTAAAGAATGATAATGTTACTAAAATAATTGAAGTATTAAAGCCTTATTTGCCAGATAATATTAAATATTTTACTGAAGATGAAAAAACTTCAGCTGGATTTGATTTTAGATTATCTGAAATGGTAAGAGAAAAGTTGTTTAATCATTTAAGTGAAGAAATACCTCATTCATTATCATGTAAATTAATAGGATATGAAGAAAAAAAGAACATAGCGTATGTTTCGGTTGATATTATAGTTGATAGAGATTCTCTTAAGAAAATAATCATTGGTAAAGATGGAAATATGATTAAAGTAATAGGAAGAGAAGCAAGACTTGATATGGAAGAAATGTTAGGAAAAAAAGTGTATCTAGAACTATATTGTAAAACCATAAAAAAATGGAGAGAAAAGGATAAATTTATTAAAGACTTAGGTTATTTAATGAAAAATGAATAATTATTTTTAAAATCCAACAATATATTATTGTAAGGAGAATAAAAATGAATAAAAATGATTATTGGAAATTATTTAAACAAACAGGGAAGGTAGAATATTATTTAAAATATAAGAAAGGATAAGTATTAATCACTAGTCATGAAAATTATAAGTGTAGAAGGAATTGTTGTTAATGCTACTTCGTATAAAGAATCTAGTAAAATATTAAATATTTTAACAAAAGATTATGGAGTAATAGGAAGTATATCTAAAGGATGCAAAAGCATAAAAAGTAAATTAAGACTCATAAGTGAGAAACAAGCTTATGGAGTTTTTCATTTATATTATAAAGAAACAGGTCTTTCTACATTAATAGATGGTGATATAAAAGATTATTTTATTAATATAAGAAGTGATATATTAGTGATGAGTTATTCTTCATACTTAGTGGATCTAACATATAATGTTTATAAACAATGTGAAGAAGAAATATTATTTGATATGTTAATTTCTGCATTAAAAAAGTTAGACGAAGGATTAAATCCTAAAATAATATGCAATATTTTAGAACTTCAATATTTAGAATATTTAGGAATTAATTTAAATTTGGATGAATGTGTTATTTGTGGAAATAAGAAGATTGTAACGCTTTCTATACCAAGGGGTGGATACATTTGTAATAAGTGTAAAACAAATGAAGAAGTGTTAGATGAAAGAATATTAAAAATGTTAAGATTATATTATTATGTAGATATTGATAAAATAAGCAAATTAGATATTGATGATTATGTATCAAATAGAATAAATGATATAATAGATGAATATTATGATACTTACTCTGGAATTAATACAAAAAGCAAATCTTTTTTAAAAAAGATTAGTGAGTGATTACTCAATAATAAATTAATATTATTGTTTACATAAATAAAATATAATAGTAAAATAAAATTATTAAATGTGAGGAGTTTATATGAAAAAAAGTATTATAGTTATTTTATTGTTATGTTTTATTATAGTGGGTTGTTCTAAAGGAAAAGAAGGGGAAAACGAAAAGATAGTTGAACCTATAAAAGAAGGAGAATATGAAGTAAAAGTAATAGACTTAAAATTTTATGTTCCAAAAGAATTAACGGTTAATTCATACAATGGTATAAATTCTACATATAATTATTATATTGAAAATAGTGATGATAATTGTAATGTACTTTTAATATTAAATAGTAAATCTAGTTATAATGATGATATTAAAAAATATATGAGTGATTATATTAAATCAAGTGATTATGATGAAGAAACTATTAATAACGGAAAATGGTATGTTACTTCTTCAAATGATAAAGTTAGTTATTCAATAAAATATAATGATTATTTCTATAGTGTATCATTAGAAACTAAAAAGAATGGAACAGTATGTAGTAAGACAAATGATATGATAAAAGAAACACTATATTTATTAAATAACAATTAATATTTTTTAATAATTAGCATATATAGTTATGTGTAAACGAAAAAAATAGTTTATTAGCAGGTCTATAAATAGGCCTGTAAATTTTTGTAAATTAATTAGCACTTTATCGTTGACATTGCTAAAATATAAGAGTACAATATACTTAGCACTTGAAGAAAAGCAGTGCTAAAAGGAGGTATATGATGGTTAATACAAGACAAAATGATGTATTAAAATCTATTGTTGAAGAATATGTAAAAACTGCTAGACCAGTAGGAAGTAAATCATTATGTAAAAGATTTAAATGTTCTAGTGCTACAGTTAGAAATGATATGCAACTATTAGAGGAACTTGGATATCTTGAAAAGACCCATATATCTTCAGGAAGGATTCCATCTCAAAGTGGTTATAGATACTATGTAGACAACTTAATGGAGCCAAAAAAGATTAGTGGCGAAGATATGCTTAAACTTCAAACAATATTTAATAACAAAGATTTAGATTTAAATGATGCTATTAGTAGAAGTTTAGAAATAGTAAGTGATATAACTAATTATACTAGTGTTGTTTTAGGAAAAGAATCAGGTGAAAATAAATTACAAAAAGTAGAAGTAATACCTGTTAGTGAAAAACAACTAGTGGCTATAGTAGTTACTGATATGGGACATGTAGAAAATAAAAACGTTGTTTTTGAACAAAATGTTCCATCATCTGAAATACAAAAAACTACTGAATTATTAAATAAAATGTTAATAGGTACTCCGATTGATGATGTACCAGCGAAGTTAGAATTTGACATTAAGCCAATAATTAGAAATTATGTTCAAAACTATGAGGTAGTATATAATGCATTTTATAATGCTCTTAGTAATTTTACCAGTGAAAGAGATGTAAAATTTAGTGGAAAAGCCAATATGTTAAAACAACCAGAATTTAACACAGTTGATGATATTAAAAATATTATAAGTAAATTTGAAAGCAAAGATATTGTGAATAAAATTGAAGAAAGTGATGATGAGGTTAAGGTATATATTGGTACAGAGAGTGAATTTGATGACAATGTAACAATTATTAAGACTAAATATCATGCTCTTGGTAAAGAAGGAACACTCGCTATTATTGGACCTAAAAGAATGGAATATGACCGTGTTGTGAATATGCTTGAATATATAAAGAAGCGTATTGAAAGTAAAGGAGATGCAAAGTGAAAAAGAAAGATAATAAAAGCGAAATAAAGGAAGAAGTAAATAATAACATTAATGAATCATCTTCATGTGGAGGATGCTGCTGTGATGAGTGCGGAAGTTGTGATATTGATCCAAATGATGTAATTAATCTTCTTGCTGAAAAAAATAAAGAAATAGAAGATAAATATATGCGTATGCAAGCAGAATATTTAAATTTTAAAACAAGAACTCAAGTAGAAATAAGCAGAATGCTTAAATATGAAGCTGAAGATTTCATAAAAAATATACTAAATATTAAAGATAATTTTGAAAGAGCAATAATGATGGATGATAATGATCTATCGGATGAGGTAAGTCAATTTTTAAGTGGATTTAAGATGATTCTAGGTTCTTTAACAGAGTTACTTGATAAGTATGAGGTTAAAGAAATTGAATGTCTAGGACTTGAATTTGATCCACATGTTGCAGAAGCGGTTTTAACTGAACATGATGAAACTAAACCTGCAAATGTTGTACTTGAAGTTTTAACAAAAGGATATACATATAAAGATAAATTACTAAGACCATCTATGGTTAAGGTAAATAAATAAAAGAAAGGAAGGAAAATTTATATGGCAAAAATTAATAAAGTTATAGGTATAGATTTAGGAACTACTAATAGCTGTGTAGCAGTTTTAGAAGTTGGGGAGGCTAAAGTTATACCAAATGCTGAAGGAAATAGAACTACTCCTTCAGTTGTAAGTTTTAAAAATGGAGAAGTTAGAGTAGGAGATGTTGCTAAAAGAGAAGCTCAATCATCTACTAATGTAATTAGTTCAATTAAAAGATTAATGGGTACAAAGGATAAAGTTGAGGCTGAAGGAAAAAAATATACTCCTGAAGAGATAAGCGCTAAGATTTTAATGAATTTAAAAGAATCAGCTGAATCTTATTTAGGTGGAGAGGTAAGTAAGGCTGTTATTACAGTTCCTGCATACTTTAATGATGCACAAAGACAAGCAA
>CAZDPZ010000044.1:6933-8406 GCA_964507635.1 uncultured Clostridium sp. | reverse complement strand
TAAGAGAAAAATTCATTACACAATTTATATATGAAGCAGGAATTAGAACTCCAAAGTATAGAAGCTTGGTGTATGAATATTTATCATCAATTGAAAGTAATAGGCTACTTGTTCTTAAAACAATGGAAGGCATTATTAATAATGAAGTAATTAAGTCTAGAGCTAAAAAAGGAAAAAGTTTAGTTGATAGTATAGATGAAGATACTACTTTTGTAGTAGATCCTATGCCTAATTTGTATTTTACTCGTGATCCATTTGCTTGTATTGGCAACGGAGTATCACTTAATAAAATGTTTTCAGTAACTCGTAATAGAGAAACAATTTATGGTGAATATATATTTGAATATCATCCCGAATATAAGGGCCAAGTAGATAAATATTTTGATAGATATGATGAATATCATATTGAGGGTGGAGATGTTCTTAATTTAAATAATAAAATATTAGCAGTTGGTATATCTCAAAGAACAAGTGCTGGGGCAATAGAAGAATTATCATTAAATTTATTTAAAGATGAAGAATGTGAAATAGATACTGTACTAGCATTTAATATTCCAGTATGTAGAGCTTTTATGCATTTAGATACTGTATTTACTCAAATAGATATTGATAAGTTTACTTATCATCCTGGAATCATGGGAACTCTTCAAGTATTTGAAATTAAAAGTGATGGTGAAGGCGGACTAAATGTTAAAGAAAAGAATGCTTCACTTGAAAGTATACTAGAAGAATATTTAAAAAGGAAAATAACATTAATACCTTGTGCTGGAGGAGATACTATTGGAGCACAAAGAGAACAATGGAATGATGGAAGTAATACTCTATGTATAGCTCCTGGTGTTGTTATAGTTTATGACAGAAACAATGTAACAAATGAATTGTTAAGAAGTAATGGTATTAAAGTATTAGAAATGCATAGTGCTGAGTTATCAAGAGGAAGAGGGGGACCTAGATGTATGTCTATGCCTTTAATAAGAAGTGATGATGTATGAAAAAAATAGTAGTTGCACTTGGTGGAAATGCTTTAGGTAAAACTCCAGAAGAACAATTGAAGTTGGTTAAAAACACTGCTATTCAAATCGTAGATTTAGTAGAAGAAGGATATAATGTTGTAATAACACATGGCAATGGACCCCAAGTTGGGATGATTAATTTGGCATTTGAGTATTCATCAAACAATGCTGCTGGTACTCCTAAAATGCCATTTGCTGAGTGTGGAGCTATGTCACAAGGATATATAGGTTATCACTTACAGCAAGCAATAAAAGAAGAATTAAAAGCGCGAGACATCAATAGGAATTGTGCTACGATAATAACACAAGTATTAGTTGATGAGAAAGATCCAGCTTTTAATAATCCAGAAAAACCTGTAGGAATGTTTTATTCAAAATCTGAAGCAAAACAAATGCAAAAAGAAACTGGATATACATTCGTAGAAGATTCTGGAAGAGGCTATAGGAGAGTTGTACCTTC
>CAZDPZ010000044.1:0-6923 GCA_964507635.1 uncultured Clostridium sp. | reverse complement strand
GGAAATATTGTTATAGTGTCTGGAGGAGGTGGAATACCTGTTATTGAAAAAGATAATACTTTGGTAGGAGTGGATGCAGTAATTGATAAGGATAGATCAAGTGCTCTACTTGCTAAAAGAATTGATGCTGATATATTACTTATTCTAACTACCGTAGAGAAAATATCTTTAAGATATAACACACTTGATCAAGTTAACATTGGACAAACTGATACTCTTTCTTTAAAGAAATATATAAAGTCTAATGAATTTGCTAAAGGAAGCATGCTTCCTAAAGTAGAATCTTGTATCGATTTTTGTGAATATAATCACAAAGGAAAAGGTATTATCACATCGCTTGATTGCGCGAAAGAGGCAATTAAAAATGAAACAGGTACAATTGTTAAATATAGTCAAAAAGGAGGAAAAAAAATGGCTAAAATTAAGAAAAAAAGAGAAAGAATGTCAGCTTTCACTATTATATTATTACTTATAGTAGTGCTTGCTTTAGTAACACTAGTTCTACCTACAGCTCAATTTGATGCAGCTGGAGAAATAATTAATGGTAGTGGTGTTGTTTCAGCTAAATTATCTGATGTTTTACTTTCACCGTTACTTGGATTTGAAAATGCAGTAGATGTATGTATATTTACATTAATCCTTGGTGGTTTTCTTGCAATAGTTCAAAAAACGGGAGCACTTGAAACTGGAATTAAGGTCTTAATTAAAAAATTGAAAGGAAATGAATTAGTACTTATTCCAATACTAATGATAATCTTCTCAATAGGTGGAACAACTTATGGAATGTTAGAAGAAACGGTAGCATTTTATGCATTGCTAGCATTTACAATGGTAGCGGCAGGAATGGATACAATAGTAGCTTCAGCCACAGTACTTCTTGGTGCTGGATCTGGTGTTTTAGGATCTACTATAAACCCTTTTGCTACAGGTGCTGCAGTTGCTGCACTTCCAGATGGTATAGTTGCTAATCAAGGTATATTAATTGCTCTTGGTACTATATTATGGTTAGTTTCATTAGGAATTTCAATGTTCTTTGTTATGAGATATGCTAAAAAAGTAAAAGCTGATAAAGGATCTACTTTCTTATCACTTCAAGAACAAAAGAAAATGGAAAAATTCAAAGATAAAGAAGATGAAACCAAAGATGCAGTATTAACTGGAAAACAAAAAGTTACATTATGGATATTTGGTATTTCATTCTTAGTAATGATTATTGGATTTATTCCTTGGGGAGAATTTGGAATTACAATATTCGATTCTTGGACAGGATGGCTAACAGGAGCACCTTTAGGATCATGGTGGTTCTATGATGCTGGACTTTGGTTCTTAATAACAGGAGTTATTATAGGAATAATTAATAAATTTACAACAAATGAAATTATTGATGAAATTATTGCTGGTGCTAGAGATATATTATCAGTAGTATTAATTATAGCAGTAGCTAGAGGTGCTAGTGTACTTATGAAAGTTACTTACTTAGATAATTATATTATTTATAATGCTGCTGAAGCATTAAAAGGATTAAGTGTAGTAATATTTACACCATGTAATTTCTTATTACATGTAGTACTATCAATATTAGTACCATCTAGTTCAGGACTTGCTTCACTTTCAACACCAATTATGGGTCCTCTTGCTTATCAATTAGGATTCAGTGTTGAAACTGAAATTATGACCTATGTTTCTGCTAATGGACTTGTTAACTTATTTACACCAACTTGTGGGGCTATAATGGGTGGACTTGCATTAGCAAAAGTAAATTACACTACATGGTTAAGATGGTCAGCAAAAATTATTATTAGCATTGCAATAGCTTGTATGTTTATATTAACTATAGCAGCAATGATATTGTCTTAAATTAAAACGATGTTATTCATCGTTTTTTTTATGATTAAATCATATATACATTTTCATTAGTAGAAGTACTTTCACTTTCTAATTTTTGGACTCTAATATCTAATTTTTTGATTTTATGTTCTAAATCATTAATTTTTTCTTCTAAATCATTTTCATAATAACTGTTATTATTCATTTGTTCAGGTAAAACATTAGGCCCATATGCTGAATATTGAGTATTCATATTGTATCCATTTGGTGGATAATACATACCTGGATTATTATATCCTTGGTTAACATTTTGATAATAATTTCCTCTATCTTTTTTCATAAATCACCTATAATATAATATATGACAAAATATAAATTATAGTGTATAATTATTTTGAAAAGAGGAAATATGAGACTTAAACATATAAAAGACGCAAGTAATATAATTAATAATTCTACTTATATAATTAAAAATCCTTATCAATATAAAGGTAATTGGAGTCACTTATTTAAAAATGATAATCCAATATATATTGAAATAGGATGCGGTAAGGGTAAATTTATTATAAATAATGCTCAATTAAATCATAATATTAATTATATTGGAATAGAAAAATATGATAGCCTATTAGTTAATGCTACAAAAATACTTAAAGAAAAAGAGTTAAATAATTTATATCTTATTTGTATTGATGCAAGTAACATTTGTGATATTTTTGATTCAGAAATATCCAAAATCTATTTAAATTTTTCTGATCCTTGGCCAAAAAAAAGACATGAAAAGAGAAGACTTACTTCAAATGAATTTATTAGTAAATATGAAATTATTTCTAAGTGCGAAACATTTATTGAAATGAAGACTGATAATGAAATGTTATATGAATATTCTACTAATCAATTTATAGAAAATGGGTATGATATTATTAAAAGTGATAGTAATTATGTTAGTAATATAACTACTGAATATGAAGATAAATTTATTAATGATGGTAAAAAAATTAATTATATATATGTTGTTAAAAAATAATTAATTTGCTATAATTTAATTGTATGGAGTATGAATGATTAAAAAAATATTTGTTATTATTTGTTTATTTTTATTAACTGGATGTACTAGTATGTATTATATAAATAATATGTCTTTTAGTGATATTATAAATTTAAACATACAACAAAAAAACAAATTATATAATGTAAATAATAAAGGTTATAAGTACTATTTGCCACAAGGATTTACTGTTTATTCAGATAAAGATTATAATCAAATTTTGCTTTCTAATTCTAAAAAGTATTATTTATATGTTGACTTAGTTAGTTATTACTATAAAACTGAAATTACCACAGAGTATAGTTCTGATGATTATTTTCACTATGCATTTTCAAATGATGATACATTTGGATATTTAAAAATTACTGAAAATAATGATAACTTTTTTGTTGAGTTATGCTATAATTATGCTATAATAGATGTAGAAGTAGAAGAGTATGAATTAAGGTATGCTATATCAAGGGGAATATCTATTCTAAATTCTATTAAATATAATGATTTAGTTATACAAGAGGCTTTGGAAAAGTATGATTTACAAGAAGGGGAAACGTTGTATAATGTTCCTAAACCTGAAAATAAAACTGATTCAGATAATGTTCTTGAATATATTGAAGAACAAGAGAAAATTGATAATGAAAGTGATGAATAAGAAAGAGGTGCTTATATGGGACTTTTTGGAAAACTAAAAAATATATTTTATGATGAAGAGTATGTAGAAGATACAAAAGAGCCAAAGAAAGAATCAAAAAAAGAAATTAAGAAAGAAGTTTTAGATTCTACACCAAGAGTTGAAGAAATTAAAATTGAAAAAGAAGAGCCTAAAAAAGCTGAAACTGTCCCAGTAGAAAAAGAGACTAATACATTCAGTGAAAGAGAACTTTTTAGATCTGAAAGAACATTTAATTTTACAGAATTTGATGATGAAGAGGAACTTCTTCCTAGGAAGAATATTATTGATATTGAATCTAGAAGTAGAACTGTAGAACCTAGTGTAGCACCAACTATTAGTAATGAATCGCCAAAAATGTTTAAGCCTAGTCCTGTAATATCACCTATATATGGTATTCTTGATAAAGATTATAAAAAAAATGAAATATTAGAAAAAACACAACAACATAAGACTAATAATTCAACATTATCTACATATGAAAGTGTTAGAAGAAAAGCTTATGGAACATTAGAGGATGATTTAGAAGATACTCTTAATTCAATGTCTAAAGTAACAGAAAATGATATTAAAAAGGCTGATGAAGTTAAAACAATGCCTGAAAAAGATGTACATCCCAGTAAAATAGAAGATTTAATTACTAGAATAGAATCAACTGATAGTAAAGTTACTGTAGGTGAACTTGAAGATAAAATAAAAGATGATGAAGAAGAAATGGATAATGAAGTTGAAGAAAAGTTAGATATCGCAAATGATAAGACAATGACAGACAATACTCTAGAGCACGATTTATTTAATTTAATAGATTCAATGTATGATGATAAGGAGGAGTAATATATGGAATATTTGAATGAAGTTTTGCCAATAATCATATACTTATTATTAATAGTGTTGATTGTTGTAGCAATAGTAATAGGATTTAAATTCATTACTACAATGGGAAAAGTAAATGATATGGTTGATGATGTTAATACTAAAATTAAATCACTTGATAAATTGTTTGATTTAATTGATTTTACTACTAATAGAGTATCATTAATTGGTGATACGGTTGTAAATTTTATTACAAGTAAGTTAGGAAAGTTGTTTGGTTTAAAAAAGTCAAAAAAAGTAAAGGAGGATATAGAAGATGTCAAATAATAAAGGTGGATTCGGAAAATTCGTAGTAGGGGCTGCAGTAGGAGTAGGACTTGGAATGTTATTTGCTCCAGATACTGGAGAAAATACTAGAAAGGTACTTAAAAAGAAAATTAACGAATTGCTTGATAAAATTAAAGAAGTTGATTTGGATGAAGTAAAAGACGAAATGTTATTCAAAATTGATGCCCTACAAGTAGAACTTGCTACATTAGACAAAGAAAAAGTAAAAGCTATAGCATTAAAACAAGCTAAAATTATCCGTGAAAAAGCTGAAGAACTATATAAGTATGTTATTGAAAAAGGTACACCCGTTGTTGAAAAAGCTGCTGACGAAGTAAGAAAACAAGCTTTAAAAGTAGTTAAAGATATTCAAACTTCAATTGAAAAAAGTGGACAAACAAAACTAGAAAAGAAATAATTTGACAAAAAAATTATAAATAGTAATATAACTATATAAAGAAATATTATATTTAAAATTATATAAGAGATCTTAGGGTGGTGAAATCTAAGTTATAATTGTATATAATTCCTATCTTTATTAATTGATAGAAAACTATCACGCATAAGTGCGTTAAAAGATTTAAGTAAAAAAAGGATGGTACCGTCTTATAATAGACTCCTTGTGTACTATTCTTTTATTTTAGGAGGAAACTAATGAAAAATGAAAAGATAACACATAGAAGTGAAAATTTTGCTTCTTGGTATACTGATATTGTTAAAAGTGCACATTTAGCTGATTATTCTGGTGTAAAAGGATTTGTAGTATTAGAACCAAATGGCTATGCAATATGGGAATCTATACAAAGAATACTTGATGGAATGTTTAAGAAAACAAATCATGAAAATGTATATATGCCTGCTTTAATTCCTGAAGGATTATTAAAGAAAGAAGGAGAACTAGTTAAAGGGTTTGCTCCTGAAGTAGCATGGGTTACTGAAGGAGGAAGTAAAAAATTAGATGAAAGATTAGCTTTTCGTCCTACAAGTGAGTCATTATTTTGTGATTATTATAAAACTAAGATTTCATCTTACAGAGATTTGCCAAAATTATATAATCAATGGTGTAGTGTTATTAGATGGGAAAAAGAAACAAGACCATTTTTAAGACATAGAGAATTTTTATGGCAAGAAGGTCACACTGTTCATTCTAATGCCAAAGAAGCAATTGAAGAAACAGATAGAATGCTTAATATTTATAAGAAATTTTTTGAAGAATATGCTGCTATTCCAGTAATATGTGGACGTAAAAGTGAAACAGAAAAGTTTGCTGGGGCAGAATACACATTAACAGTTGAATCTATGATGCAAAATGGAGTTTGTTTGCAATCAGCAACGAGTCATTATTTCGGACAAAAGTTTGCTAAAGCATATGATGTAAAGTTTATTAATAAAAATAATGAATATGAATATGCTTATCAAACATCTTGGGGACTTTCTACTAGATCAATTGGTGCTTTAATTATGGTTCATTCTGATGATTATGGATTAGTGTTACCACCATTCCTAGCACCAAAACAAGTAGTTATTATTCCAATTAGTATGGATGAAGAGATTTTATCTATTTCTAAAGAAATAAAAGACAAACTTGATAAAAATGGTATTACATCATATATTGATTTTAGTGATAAAACAGCAGGATATAAATTTGCGGAAGCTGAAGTTAATGGTATTCCATTAAGAATAGAAATTGGTAAAAGAGATTTAGAAAATAATAATATTACTATTGTAAGAAGAGATACTAGAATTAAGGAACAATTTAATATAAATGATGATATAGTAACACATATTACTTCATTATTTAAAACTATTCAAAATGATATGTATAATAGAGCATTAAAATTTAATAAAGAATTGACTTCAAGAGTAAACAATTATAATGAGTTTGTAAAAGCTATTATGAATAATAAACCAGGATTTATACATGGATTATGGTGCGGAAGCGAAGAATGCGAGTTAAAAGCTAAGGAAACAAGAGGAGCTAAAATAAGATGTATAATGGAATCTAAAGACCATTATGAGGGTAAATGTGTGATATGTGGAAAAGAAGCAAAACATGATGTAATTTGGGGTATACAATATTAACGTAAAGACACATAATTAACACCATCGTTTCACATTCTTAAGGTATACTTAAGATAATGAAATGAGGTGAATTGCTTATAAGAATAATAATGTTTAGTATTTAGCTTAGTTAATTCAAGGATACTTCTTTGTTAAGTATCCTTTTTTAGTAATTATACT
>CAZDPZ010000043.1:0-8408 GCA_964507635.1 uncultured Clostridium sp. | reverse complement strand
TAAAAGAGTTAAATAAGAAATGTAAAAAAGAATATACATGTGAATTTAGAATAGTTTATTCTTCTCATTTTATTGGTAAAAATCTATTTAAGCAATTATCATATAATAATTTAAAATTAATTATGATATTTATTTTTTATGTTTGCCTTGTATGTATTATTATTAATAAATCATATCAATATGTAGAAAAATTAAGTATTGAAGAATTAAATAATAATTTAATGAACGAAAGTTTAATAAATGAAACTACTGCTACAGATGATTTGCAGGATGGTGGAATTGTATTAGATGAGAAAGAAGAGAAAGAAGCAGTTTCAGATAAATATAAGTTAGAGAATACATTTAGTTCTTTAAAAAAAATCAATAAAGAAACTGTAGGATATTTAATAGTTAATAATACTAAGATATCTTATCCTGTAGTACAACATTCTGATAATAGTTATTATTTAAAAAAAGATTTTTATAAGAAAAGTGCTTCTATAGGATGGATATATTTAGATTATAGAAATTCAAAAGATGAATTGGATAAAAATAATATTATTTATGGACATAATATGAAAAATGGTACAATGTTTGGCTCTTTATCTAAAGCACTTAGTTCTACATGGAGAAAAGATGAAGAAAATATGATTATTAGTTATGATATAGAAGATGCTAATTATCAATTTAAAATATTTTCTGTATATAAAGTGGATTATACAACAGATTATTTAAAAGTGGATTTTGATTCAGATGAAGAATTTAAAAGTTTCATAAAAACAATTAAGAATAGAAGTGTATTTAAATCAAAAGAAAATATAACAGTAGACAGTAAAATATTGACACTCTCTACGTGTATTGGATCAAATAATAAAAGATTAGTTGTACATGCGGTATTATTGGAGGAAGAATAATGAAAAGAATATTTTTAACAATTTTATTGTTAATACCATTTGTTATTAATGCTAATGAATGTGATTATAAAAGAGAAGTTGAACTTAATGATTTAGCAGGAAATATTAAATATGAAACAATATATGATTATGATAATAATGAATTTGATATAAATTTTTATAATGTGGTCGATGGATTATATTTGTCTTTTAATAATGGGACCTATTTTGGAGATGATGATAATAGATTAACTATAAACGATCAAAATGAAGGGACATATTTAACAGTAATAGTAAGGTCAGGTGAAACTTCATGTTTTTCATCAATTATGGATATATATGTTATACTTCCTTATTATAATAAATATTTTGGTAGTGAAATATGCAAGGGATATGAAGAAAAAATAAATGTATGTTCTTCAGAATTTTTGTCTTATAAAGTTAGTAAAACAGATGTTAATAAATCTATAGAAAGTTATAAAGAATCATTAATTGAAGTTAGCACTACTAAAAAAGAAGAAGAAAATAATGTAACTTTTACAGATAAAGCAATAAGTTTTTTTAAAAATTTTGGAATTAAAATAGTATTAGTAATTGTGAGCTCTTTAATTACTATTGCAATATTTAATATTAAATTCAGAAAAATTAAACATGGTATATAAATATATACAAAAAAAATAGTTTATGATATAATTTATCTGAGAATAGGAGTTAAAATGAAAAATAAATTAATGCTTAGTTTAATATTCTTATTACTATTATTTAGCAATAAAGTATATGCTAAATGTAATGATGAAGACTTAAATGATTGGGCAGAAGAAGTTAATATAATATTTGATGAACAATATGCTTTAGATGCTTATACCGATGAAAATGGGAAAGAAGTACCTGCTTATATTCCTGAATATTCATATCTATTATATTTTAATAATATGGATGAAGACATTATTGATAAAATTAGAGTTGTTGCTAATGACAATTATTCAGATAAAGAATATAGTGTTAGTTTAGATGAAGATTATAATAATTATGTTATTGGTTCATATATTCATTTTAAAGAAAAAAATTATACAATTAAGATATATTCTAGAGATGATATTAAAGATTGTAATGGGGAGTTATTAAGAACTATTAAATATTCAGTACCATCTTACAATATGTATTCAAATACTAGTTTCTGTGAAAAGAATCCTTCAGAAGATATATGTATTAAATTTAGTGATACTTCAAATATTACTGAGGAAAAATTTGATGAAATTACGAAAGATATAACAAATCAAAAAGATAAAACAATAATAGATAAAATAGTTGGAACTTTATTAGAATATTGGTATTATGTATTAATTCCTATTGTAGCAGTTAGTATTTATTTTATAATAAAAATTAAAGTATATAAAAAGAAGGTGGAAAAAGAATGAAAAAAAGATTTATATTATTCATTATCTTCTTATTTTTTGTTAGTATAGTTACTTTAAATGCTGCTACAGCTTCTGGATCTGGGAATACGTGTAATACAACGATTGGAAAAACAGGAACATATGCTTCTGTAGGAAGCGTATATACTGAAAAAGTATCTAGAAGCAATAATAATTGTTATTATACAGATGCTACATCAATGCCGAAAAAAAGCGGTTATACGTGTACAAAAACATTAGGTCCTTTTAATGGTGCAACATGTAAATCGGGTGGAGAAACAATTTTTAGTGGTAGTATTAAAGAATGTGCTAGGTATTGCAGATTAGAAGGCGGAAAATGTATAGGTAATAAAACATCATACTATACATATAAGTGCTGTAAAAATTCTTCTGAAGTTAAAAAAACAAAAATACAACTTATATCAGTTGAAGGAAATCAATATAATCTTAATGGAAATACGGAGAGTCCTGCATTTTGTATTCAACCAGGTAAAAGGTATAGTAGTGGTATTCCATATGCAGAAAATGATACTTTCGACTTATCAAAATGTGAAAATACTCAAGGAGATTATCGATGTGGACTTGCATATATTTTAATGCAAAGTTTAAATTCGGATGGACAATATAATGAAGAAAAATATACATATGGTGAGACACTTACTGCATTAAGACTTTGGACAGCTTATAAAAGTAATTTGAGTGGAACTGATGGATTCGGTAGTGAGGATGTTGATGAAGGTAATGACCTTATAGCAGCAGCTAATTTTTATTCCATTACTGCTCAAAAAGCAGTTACTGATAGTGCTTATGCTTCTAGTGGAACTGTTTGTAAAGAAGGTGTTACACAAGAAGGATTAATATGTAGCGGAGCAAACGGATATATAAAAGCTTTATCACTATTTAAAGATGTTTTATCTGGTAAAACATTAGATTTCTCTGCTTTTGCAGGAGATCCTTATTATACTACTCCCACAACAGTATATTCTACAGATATTAATCAAGTAAACATTACTATACCAATATTTTTGACTTGTGATGAAGTAAAAGCGGCAGGCTATGATGAAAGTTATTGTGTCGCACCAGAATACGTACTATATGATGAAGCTGGAAATATAGTGCAAGAGGGTTCACTTGAATGTGAAAAACAGAATTGCCATTTTGTATTAAAAGAATCGCTAACTGATTGTACGGAAACAACAACATCTATTGTAAAAGAATATAAACTAAAGATAATGGTTCCTAAAGCTAGTGGAACAATAAAACAATATGTCCCATGCAATAGTGATGATTATCAAATAATGATGGCAATCGAAATACTTAAAGATGAAGATGAACAAGAAAAAAAATGGCAAGAAGTATCAGGATCCATTGTAATTAAGTGCGTTAAACAATGTAATACTGCAAAAACGTGTCCAAATAAAGATATGATAATCAAAACAGATAGCCCAAGTAGTTGTGGTAATACTTATGATACATACTATGAAGGATATAAAAAAGACCCATATATGAATTGCATATTAAATGCTTGTGATCAAGGACTAAAAGACTATTTTGATAAAAGTGAAAAATATGGAGTAAACACTGAAGTTTGTAGAATTTATTGTCGTGAGGATGTAACATTTTATATGGCTGATAAAACAAAAGTATACTCTGGTATGCAATTTAGGTATGAAATAGAAATACCATTGGAAGGTAAAATAAAACCTGTAAATACCGACAATAGTCTTACGAGTGTAGTATTGCAAAAAAGACAGTGTACTTCTGAAATATATTATGATAAGAAACAGCCAAATGGCGGAGATAGTTGGTTAGAACAATATGATAAGGCAGTAAAGGCAATGAATGAAGCCTATAATAACTGGAAAAGTGCTGAAGCCTTATATGATTGGCAAATGGTTGATAATGGCGGAAATCCAGATAAAGAAATCATTCCTGGCGTTCAGTGCTATGTTGGAACTGGTTGTGATGGTACTTGTAAAGAATCTAAATATTTAAATCCTATAGAATTTATGTATTTTTGGCCAAATGAAGGGACACGTGAAAAATATAATAAATTTACTGTTACTTCTGCATCAGATCCGAAAGGTATTAAATTTAAAATATCTACTGGCAAAGATTATAATGATTTACCAAGTGGAGATTACAATCATGCTTCTGGATGTGGAAGTAAATGTTGTTTATATAATGAATGTTGCAGTGGAGGTACAAGTGAAGAAGATCCTTGTAAAGGATGTTGTGAAAAAAATGAATTTTATACAACTGGAACTTGTATGGCTGGGCATACTGGAGATGAGAATGCTGCAAAGATAGAAGAAAATAATACATTTATTGTATATAAATCTACAGTTGATGTTGTTGCTCAGTTAATATATGATTTACAAAACTGTAATTTATATGTAGATAGTGCTGAAAATAGAGTAAGGTTTGAAGACGGAATTAAATATGTATACAATGATATTTATCGTATAGTTACAAAATATCATGGAATATATACTCCAAATATAATTAAAGCAAAAGGAAGTTCTACAAAAGATTTTATTTTAACTGAATCTTCGTGTAAAAACGAAAAAGATTGTGTTAGTTTAGAAATAACTTATGCTGATAAAAATTATGGAGCGAAGACAGAATTTGGAAAGGAAACTAGTCTAATAAATAATGATATTAACAAAAATTATTATTGTAAAAATGGTAATGATTCTGCTCCTGATTGCTATAAATATGAAGAACTAAATGAGGTAGAAAAAAATGTCGGAATATATAATAGTAATGTAACATTAGATCATGACATAATAACTTGCTCAGGCACTAGAACAAACGCTAAATGTGATACTAAGCCTATGAACTTACCTACTAACGATTATGCAACATTTATTACAGTTACAGAAACAGATTTCTGGCAACCTAAGAGTTATAGTACTGAAGTATATACTGGCTTAGTAAGTGAAGATAATAGTACATCATCTAATACAATACCTTTAGGCAAAAATGTTTATCCTGTAAGTAATGATAAGACTTCTGGAATGACAGGAACTTATAATATTAGTTATAAATTTAAAAATATTGGTGAGTATGTATTTACGAAATTGGCAGAGTATGATTATAGTTGTGTATATGAAGTATATAATAAAACAGTAAGTTATGATTGTGATCCAGAAGATAAGGAATGTAAAGGAAGTTATACTGTAACAGATAATGTTCCTAAGATAAATTATACAGATTGGGATAAAGTAACTGATACTAAAGGATATGGATTTGTATATAGAAATGTAGATTTAGCAAATTTATTTCCAAATGGCAATAGAGCGATTAATACGAATTGGTCAAATATGAGTGCCTTAATTGAAGAAATAAAAGATTCGGCAAATACTATTTATACTGATTCTAAATATCTAGAATATAGTTATACATTAACACCTGATGCTATTAAGAAGATTAGAGAATATAACAAAGGAAAGAATAGTGGTGCTGGAGGATATTTAGATAATTCATTAATAGATTGTGAAGGAGATTCAGTAAATGGATTCTCTAATTGTAAAAGTACATTCCTAAATGAGTTTAAAGATTCTAATAATAGTTTTGGAATAATTGTAAACTATGCTGGAGGTAAGTAATGAAAGAATCGTTTTGGGCATATTTCTTAATAATACTTGGTTTATTTATAATAACAATATTATTTTTAGTTCAAAGACTTACAGTTACTAATGAAGAAGGATTCTATTTAGGAAGAGAAGTAATGGAAGCTTCAATGATAGATGCAGTAGATTATGGAACATATAGACTTACAGGAGACATAGTAATGTCAAAAGAAAAATTTGTAGAAGTATTTATTAGAAGGTTTGCAGAGAGTGTTACTAATAATAAATCTTATACTTTAGAATTTTATGATATTTATGAGGATCCACCTAAAGCCTCTGTAAGAGTAAGAACTAGTAGTGGTACAACTGAAATTAATTCTGATGAATTTGGAATTAGTGTTGATACACTATTAAACGGAATACTGGAAACAGTACATAATCAAGAAAAGGAATAGTAAGCAATATAATAGTTAAAATAAATTGATTTTAACTATTTTTTGTTATATAATTATTTTATAATATAAGGAGAAAAAAGAATGAATAATATTTTGGTTGGATTAAAAAGATTTTTAAAAAATAAAAATACTGTTACAATTTTAGCCTTATTAGTATCTCTTGGAATACTATATTGGGCTTATAATTATAGAATAAAAAAAGCTACTGATCCTATAGTAGTACCATACGCTACAAGGGAATTACAACCTAGAACGTTAATAACGTCCGAAATGGTAGGAAGTAGAAAAGTTCCAGGAAGTATGGTAACGGCTAACGTTATTACTAGTAATTCAAGTATTGTTGGAAAATATGTTAGCAATCAAGTGGATATTCCAAAAGGAAGTTTATTTTATACTAATGCTGTTGTTGAATGGGAAGATATGCCTACAAGTGTATATGCTAATATACCGGAAGGTTATACAGTTGTTTCTCTTCCAGTATCTTTGGAATCAACATATGGTAATTCGATTTATCCTGGTAATTATATAGATTTATATTTCGCCACAGAAAATGAAAGTGGTAAATTATTGCTTGGTAAACTTATAGAAAGTATAGAAGTTTTAAGTGTTTTTGATGGAGAAGGAAATAACGTATTTGAAAAAAGTAGTGATGTAAAAGCTCCCTCTTATTTAGTATTTTCTGTTCCAGAAGATATGCACTTATTACTTAGAAAAGCTTCATATTTATCTGGCACAATATTTCCAGTACCTAGAAGTGCTGAATATAGTACTAATCCTAAATCAACAAGTGTAAGTAGTGATTATTTAAAAAATTATATTTTAGCACAAACTGTTGATGTTGCGGAAAAAGATTTAGGAACATTATCTCCTGATGATATAGTAACTAATAATACCACAGTAGAAAATGGAGGAAATGAATAATGAGTTTTATAAAAAAAGTATTTGGTAATAAAAACTTTGTTACTTTTATTGCTGGATTAGCATGTATTATTATATTGTTTTTTGCTTATAGGTATAGAATTAAACAGCTAACTAATCCTGTAAGTGTACCTTATGCTGTTCAAGACATTCCTGCAAGAACTGAAATAACTGAAAAAATGATAGATACTGTTAAAGTAGCTTCATCTATGATTACTGATAATGTTATTACTAGTAAAAGTAGTATTGTTGGAAAGTATGTCAATTATAATACATTTGTTCCTGCTGGTAGTTTATTTTATAGTGCTGTTCTTGTTAATTGGGAGTCAATGCCAGATTCAGCATGGAGTAATGTAATAACAGGAAATACATTAGTTTCATTACCTGTATCAACCACTACAACTTATGGAAATTCAATATATCCTGGAGACAAAATAGATCTATACTATAAATCAGTTGATACTAATGGAAAATTATTACTTGGAAGTTTAATAAAAGGAATAGAAGTTATAGCTGTTAAAGATAAAAATGGAAATCATATATTTAAGAAAAGTTCTTCTCAACAAGAAGCATCAGCTTTAATATTTTCAGTCCCTGAATCATATCATTTGCTTTTAAGAAAAGCAATGTACTTAGATGGTGAGATAATTCCAGTACCTAGAAATTCATCGTATGATGTTACTACTACTATAGGAAGTGAATATTTAAAGAATTTTATATTGTCTAAAACACAATGTGTTGTTCAAAATAATGCTGATGAATCATATTGTGATGTAAAGTAAATTATTATTTAAAAAGAAAGGAATAAAAATGGATGATGTTGTTTTTTCACAAATAGATTTTGGCTTGCTCATGCCACTTTTAGAAAATGATGATATAACAGATATATCATATTCTAATAATGGTCAGCTTTGGGTTAAAACACTTACTCAAGGTGTACATAGAGAACATATTGAAGGACTTAATAATGAAGTAATGGAAAAACTTGCTTTTCAATGTTCAAATGTTATGGGTAAAACATTTAATATGGCTCATCCATTCCTTGATGCTGAGAGTGCTGAGTTACGTCTTAATTTTGTACATGATTCAATTGCTACTAATGGAATAGCTGTTCTAATTAGAAAAACACCTGCGAAAATAAGACTTAATAAAGATAAACTTGTTAAAGAAGAT
>CAZDPZ010000042.1:0-8542 GCA_964507635.1 uncultured Clostridium sp. | reverse complement strand
CAGATACTACAAATAATCTTGGATATGGAGCAAACCAAACATATTATGCAGCTTACTCAAGATTAACAACAAATAAGACTCCAACGAATAAATGTACTTTGGCAAATGATAGATTTACAGTGTCTAGTAGTAATGGAAATGGAGCATTAACATATCCAGTAGGATTACTAACAGCGGATGAAATGGTTTATGCAGGAGCAAAAGCAGGTACAGCAAACAGCACATTCTACTTATACACAAGCGCATATTATTGGACAATGTCACCTAGCATCTTCTCGTCTGGCCTTTCTACTGTATGCGGCTTGAATGCTTCGGGCAATCTGCTCGACTACAATGTCGGCTATACTAGCGGCGCGCTTCCGGCAGTTTTCCTAAACGCTGAAACCACTGTTTCAAGCGGACTAGGGACATATAACAGTCCTTATGTGATAAACTAAGTAATATCGGCTAATCGCTTAGAGAGTCGTTTGAAACCCTTTTCAAACGACAAATAGCGCCCTTTAGGGTGAAAAAATATTGAAAAATAAATAGAGGCTCTACAATTTCTAGTGGTAATGGTACTTATTCTACACCTTATGTTATTTATTGATTTGGTTTTGTATATAATGACAATTATATTAAAATATAGTACAATATATTTAGGAGTGATATTATATGAATAATAATTTACATGTAATCATGTATATTAATGTAATATCACACTAGTTATCCTTTAGGTAAACAAAGTGTGATAATTTTTTGTTTATAATAATAAAGGAGTATTATGATAGAAATAAATATAAATAAAATAAATAAAAACTATGGTTTTAATAGTGTTTTAAATGATTTTTCATTTGAACTTAAAACACATGAAAGAATTGGTTTAATAGGTTGTAATGGTTGTGGTAAAACAACTGTTTTAAGGTTGATAAAAGGATTAGATACATGTGATGAAGGAAGTATTACGATTAGAAAAGATGCTAATATTGGATATTTATCTCAAATACCAGGCAATGAATTAAAAGGTGTAACATCTAATGATGTGTTTTTAAGAGGAGTAGAATATTTAATAGATTTAAATAATAAAATAAATAACTATATTGATAATATGGATTCTTCAGAAAAATCTATAAAGAAGCTTACTGATATGCAAGAAGAATATAGAATAAAGGGTGGATTCAATCTAAATGAAAAGATTAATAAAATAAAGAATGGATTTAAATTGACTGAAGATATGCTTAATTTAGAATATAATAGTTTATCTGGAGGAGAAAAAACTATTATTAATTTAGCTTCATTAATTTTATCAAATCCTGATATTTTATTGCTTGATGAGCCAACTAATCATTTAGATATAGATACTTTACAATGGTTAGAAGAATATTTAATTAATTATAAAGGTTCAATTGTAATAGTTAGTCATGATAGATATTTTTTAGATAAAGTTGTTACAAAAATCGTTTGTATTGAAAAAGGAAAAGAAGAAGTATATCATGGTAATTATTCTTATTATAGTAGAGAATCTGAAAAAAGAATGATGCTTGAATTTGAAAGTTATAAAAATCAACAAAAGAAAATCAAAGCTATGCAAGAAGCTATAAAAAGATTAAAAGAATGGGGAGAAAGAAGTGATAATCCTATATTTTTTAGAAGAGCTGCTTCTATTGAAAAAAGATTGGATAAATTAGATGTAATCGATAAGCCAATGTCAAAAATAGATTTGCCAATAGATTTTAATGTTTATGAAAGAGGTTCTAACAATATATTAACAATTAAAAATTTTGATTTAAATATTGGAAATAAACAATTATTAATTGATGCTAATATGAATATTTATTTACATGATAGAGTTTGTTTACTTGGCAAAAACGGTGCTGGAAAAACTACATTAATTAAAAATATAATAAATAATACACACGATAATATTAAATTAGGTTCAAATATAGTTATAGGATATATTCCACAAGAAATAAAGTTTGACAATGAAGAATTAACAATTTATGAACATATGAGAAATATATTCGTAGGAAATGAAGCTCAATTAAGAAGCAAATTATATAGATTTTATTTTGGAAATGATACAATAAGTAAAAAACTTAAAAGTATTAGTGGAGGAGAAAAGGTAAGAATAAAATTACTTGAACTTGTTTTAAAAAATGCTAATTTTCTAATATTAGATGAGCCTACTAATCATATAGATATAGATACTCGCGAATTATTGGAAAGTTCTTTATTAAATTTTGATGGTACTATATTATTCATATCACATGATAGATATTTCATTAATAAAATTGCTACTAGAATTATAAGATTTGAAAATAAATCATTAGTTTCTTATGATGGGAATTATGATTCAATCAAAGATAATAAAATTGAAATAATTCAAAAAAATAAAGAAGAAATAGTTAATCTAAAGGGTTCAAATAGATTAAATGAGTTTTTAGATGGAACTAAAATAAAAGAAATGTCTATTGGATGCTCAAAAGATAATGTTTATAAAATAAAAAAAGGAAGTAGAACTTTCTATTTAAAAATTAGTGATCATTTAAGTGAGGAATCAATGAGACTAGATTATTTAAAAAATAAAATTTTAATTTCTAAAAAGATATTTTATGAAAAGCATAATAATAAATCATATATATTAACTGAATCATTAAAAGGACAAATGTTATGTAATGATTATTATATTAATAATCCTATAGAGGCAATTAAAATTATAGTTGAAAGTTTTAATGCGTTATATAATGTAGATTATAGTGATTGTATTTTTAATGAACTTATTGATATAAAACTTAACAGAATAAAGGAAAGATTAAGAAGTATAGATGTTTCAAAAATTAGAAGTGAATACATTAAAAGATTTGTTACAGTTGAAAATATGTATAATTATTTAATGGGAAATAAGCCAAAGGCAATTATTGGGTTTACTCATGGAGATATGTCACTACCTAATATATTTGGGAACAATGGACATTTTAGTGGGTTATTAGATGTCGGAGAATGTGGAATAAGCGATATATATTATGACATAGTAATTTGTGAAATATCAATTGAAAGAAATTATGGAAAAGAATATGTTAATAAATTTTATGAAGAATTAGGTATAGAAAAAGATGATTTTAAGAGTGATTATTATAGAATTATGATGGAATTGTAAAATATATTGAGTAATTATGTAAATTTGATATAATATCATAGGAGGATATATGAAAAATATTATTTGGGTTATTGTTTTTCTTTTCATGTTTTTCTGTTATATATGCAACACAATTAAATGTAGATAAGTATAATTATAATTCTGTTACCATTTCATATTCAGAAGGAAGCGAACATTATGAAATTTATAGATCTACTAATAATAAAAAGTATTATGTAATTAAAGATACTACTGATACTACATACACTAATAGTAAATTAACATTTAATAAAACTTATTATTATAAAGTTAAATCATATAATATAGTTAATGGCATCAAAGTATATAATGAAGAATCAAATATTGTTAAAGTTAAAACAAAATTAAATAAAACTACTGCTAAGGTTTTGCCATATTCAAGTAGTAGTAATAAACTTAAAATAAGTTATTCTAAAGTACCTGGAGCATCATATTATCAAATTTATGAATCTACTAATGGTAAAAAATATAAATTAAAAAAAACTACAAAAAGTCTTTCTTATGTTAGAAGTGGTTTAAAGCAAAATAAAGTTTATTATTATAAAGTTAGATCATACAAAATATATAAAGGAAAGAAGTATTATAGTAGTTATACTTATGTTAATACTAGAACAATTCCTTGGATAACATATAATTTATCTAATAATGGATATGAAGAAGTTAAATTATCTATTAATACTTCTAGTAATGCATCTGGATATAAAATATATAGAAGTACATCTTATGATGGACCATATACATACTTAGGAAAAACTATTACTAATACATATGTAGATACTAAAGTATCTCCAAATAAAAAATATTATTATCGTATAAGAGCATATAGAACTATAGATTCAATTGATTATGATGGGTCTTATTCATATAAGAAAGTAATTACTACTAAAGAGTTAAGTTCAAGTGATTATCCTACTTTCAGCATTAATTATCCAACTAATGAGCTAGAAAGTGTATTATTAACTGTTACTACTGACTCTAGTAATTTAATATCTTTTAATAACGGAGTTTTTTCAAATACTAATACTATTACTTTAAATGATAATGTGACTGATTATATAATTAGAGTTAAAAATTTAAAAGGTTTAATTAGTGAAAAGAAGATTACTATTACAAATATTAAACATAAAACTCAAAAGGATATTAATAATGATTTAATAGAACAAATATATAATACTTTTGGATTTAGAGTGGAATATGGTGAAGAGGAAAAGTATTGTTATGCTGGTGAAACTTGTGTAGCATTAACTGATGAATCAAAGGCATATACGGCTTTAAATTCTTTAATTAAAGCTTCTAGTGAATATCCAAGTGGTTTTTTTAGAACGTTTATTGGTAATAATGGATATAGAGTTACTTTGTTTGATGATATTCCTGGAGATGTAGCTGGTTTAGCATCATATGAGTTTGGAAATGATAATAGAATGCTTATTGATGTTAATAGTGGCTTTTTAGGTAGAGTTTTATATCATGAAACATGGCATATAATAGAAAAATATATAGAATATGAAAGTTATGGAAAAACTAATCCTTTTAGTGATTGGGCAGATATGAATCCTGATGGTTTTACTTATGGACAGACTTATACTGAAGAAACTAATAATGATAATACTGCATTTGATACTAGATTAGTACAACATAGTTTGGGAGAGTTTCAATATAAAAGTGAAATAGCATTTATAAGTCCTTATGCAAAGAGTGCCCCTCATGAAGATAGAGCAGAATTATTTGCAGATTTAATGTTTAGACCATACAAAAAGAATTATATGGAATCAGGTTTTGCCATAAATACTAAAGCAATAAGAATGTCTAATATATTAGATGAATATTTTGAAAATACTACTAATGCAAATTGGAAGAGATGGATTTCATTTGAATAAAAAAATTTATTACCAGTTAGTTATATAAAATATCTAAATCTACGTATCCATTAATACCATTTACTTTTCCTGTGTTAGATAATTGCCATATATAGTATGGTTTTTTATAATCAGTTTCTTTAGTGTAGTGAGCTAACCAAGTTCTATGATTATCTAGTTTCCATATTTTTGATAAGTATGTTGCACTTCCGTAGATAATACCTTCATATCCATTTTTATTTATTTCATTTATAAATGATTCTGCAGTATTATTTAAATCAGTGAAACTTATATTATACGAATTAAATTTACTCCATGATTCCCAATCAAATGCGATTGGTAAATCTAGTTTTTCTCCATTTAATGATTCAATTATCCATTTTGCTTGATTTTTAGCATCATTTTCATTTGTTGCATAACTATAAAAATATAATCCTACTTTTATCCCCACTTTTTTTGCATTTTCTAAATTGTATTTATATTTACTATCAAATATTAATTTATTGTTGAAGTGTCCATATCCAATTCTTATAATTGCAAATTCTACACCATCATTTTTAACTTTATTCCAGTCTATTGTTCCTTGCCAATCTGAAACATCTATTCCAATCATAGTATTATCATTTTTATGATTTTTAATTAAGTTAGATATTTTATAACTACTTGGAGAGTAATTATTACTATCTATTGATGATACTACTTTTAATGTAAATTCTTTTTCAAAATAATTATTGCTACTATCCGTAAGAGTATATTTTAAATTATATGTTCCTGCCCTATTTATATTATAGTCTCCACTTATTTTACACTCTATATTTTTATCATAATTATCACCACAAATAATACCTTTGGTTAAGCTTTCATTTGATCCAATTTTAATTACTTTAGTATTACTTGCTATTATTAATGGCTTAGTATTATCTACTATATTATAAGTAATTGTTTTTTCCTTTAATTTACCATCATTATATTTAATTAATACTTCTTTTTTGCCTAAACTTCTAGTATCTAATAGTTCATCTTTATTAATTATTTCAATATTTCTTGTACTTACAATATCTTTCAAACTAACACTAGAATAATACTCAAAAGATAAATTTTCATTTATAATAAAAGATTTATATTCACTTTTTTGAAACATAAAAACAAATAATACAAATATAAATATTGCGAATATAAATAATTTAATAAAGTTACTCTTCATTATTAAAATCCATTAGTATTTCATGAATCATTTCCTCTTGATTTCCTAAATATACATCTTCTATTCTATCTACTCTGCATTTTTCACATAAAATGATTGATTCCATTTTATTAATAGACTCATCTATATTATCATTAACTATTACATAATTATATTTAGATACTTCATTTATTTCTTTATATGCTGTTTTAAACCTTTCTACTATTTGTTCTTTTGTTTCGCTTTTTCTACCTATAAGTCTTTCTTTAAGTATTTTCATTGAAGGTGGCATTATAAAAATAAATACAGCATCACTTCTTTTATCATTTATTTTTTTAGCGCCTTCTATATCTATTTCTAATATGACATTAATTCCGTTCTTTAAATTTTCATCTATTTTGCTTTTTGGTGTTCCATAATAATTATTTGAATGAACTATGGCATATTCTAAATATTTGTCTTCTTTAATGTTTGATTCAAATTCACTTTTACTTACAAAATTATAATCTTTTCCATCTATTTCTCCTTCACGTATATTTCTAGTGGTATCCGAAATAGATATAACAGTATCTTTTCTTTTATTAACAAGTATATTATTTAAAGTACTTTTGCCACATCCTGAAGGCCCAGAAACAACAATTAATAATCCTTGTTCATTTTCTTTAATCATAAAAACTCCTCTTTTTTATATATTATCATTTAGAATATTTAAATACAATATAAAAAACTTTTAAAATTTATTTTCCGTGTTATAATCATTTATAGTAGGAGGCTTATATGTCAAAAGTATATTTTACAGACTTTAAAACTGATAGTGAAATTAGTATGCTAGATAAATTAGATAAGTTATTAACTGCTGCGGGAATGGAAATAATTGATTTTGAAAGTAAATATGTAGCAATTAAATTAAACTATGGTGAATATGGAAACTTAAGTTTTATTAGGCCTAACTATGTTAAAGTGTTATCAAATAGAATTAAAAAAGATGGAGGATATCCGTTTTTAACAGATGCTAGTAGTTTATTTCTGGGAACAAGGAATAATGGTATATCACACTTAAAAACTGCTAGAGAGAATGGATACTGTTATGATACTACGGGATGTGATAATGTAATAGCTGATGGAATAAGAGGATTAGATGATTATCCTGTAGTAGTTAATATGAAAAATATTAAAAATGCAAAAATATCTAGATCTATTGTTGATGCTGATATAATTATATCTTTTACTCATTTTAAAGCTCATGAATTAACAGGAATAGGTGGCTGTATTAAGAATATTGGAATGGGAAGTGCATCTCGTGCTGGGAAAATTGAAATACATAGTTCTGGTAAGCCAATAATAGATAAAAACAAATGTCATTCTTGCGGAAATTGTATCAGATCATGTAAAGAAAAAGCCATATCATATGATGAAAATAAAATAGCGAGTATTAATCATAAAAAATGTGTTGGTTGCGGAAGATGTATAAGTGTATGTCCTTATAATGCAGCTAAATCATTATATGATGAATCAAATGATAAATTAAATGAAAAAATGTGTGAATATGCTTATGCAGTTATAAAAGATAAACCTAATTTTCATGTTAGTTTTGTAATGGATGTTAGTCCTTCATGTGATTGTCATCCATCTAATGATGTTCCTATTGTACCAAATATTGGAATTCTTGCTTCTTTTGACCCTGTGTCATTAGATCAAGCATGTACGGACTTAGTAAATAAATCTCCTGTTATCAAAAGTAGTATTTTAAAAAAGTTTACTCCTGATAAGTTTAAAGCATGCCATCCATCAACAAATTGTGAATATTGCTTAAAATATGCTCAAAATATAAAACTTGGAGAAAGAAAATATGAATTAATAGAGATATAAGTATATCTTTATTTTTTTTGTTCATAATAATAGCGGAGGATACTATGGATGAAGATTTAGAATTATTAACACATATTTATGAGAGTGCTAATATGGGAGTAAAAACTATAAGTGAGTTGTTAAATAGAATTAAGACAAAGGAAAATAAGATTAAATCAACTATTGAAAAAGAACTCAAATATTATGAAAAATACATGATTAAGAGTAAAAATTTATTAGAAGACAATAATTTAGATTTAGATAACAACGTATTTACTGGAGTGATGAGTAAAATGGGAATTATGTATCAAACAATAAAAGATAATAGTGATAGTGCTTTAGCTCAAATGCTTATAGAAGGACTTACTCTAGGAGTAGTAGATGCAGGGAGTAAAATTAATAAATATAAAAAAAGTGCATCAAAAAGTGTTATTAAGTTGTGTAATGATTATTTAAAGTTTCAAGAAAATGAAATAGAAAACTTAAAAGAGTATATTTAAA
>CAZDPZ010000041.1:569-8748 GCA_964507635.1 uncultured Clostridium sp. | reverse complement strand
TACTATTAACAATAGTTCACTATTATCCATTACACTTTAAAGGTCTAAAATATCCATCAACTACTCCTATTAAGAAAGTTAAAGTAGCTCCTACAGCACCTAATATTACCCATTTAGCAGCTCCCCCTCTTACATTAATTAATTCTTCACTATTTAACATACCTCACTCCTTTCTAGTTTGTATTTTTCATTAAATAAATCGATAATTTCCTTCTTATGAGAAATATATATAATCGTTTTATCATAAAAATAATCAAACATTTTATTAATTATCTCTTTTTCTTCAAATATTCCTACTTCACTCAAAGCTTCATCAAGTATTAAATAATTACATTCTTTTAATAAACTTCTAGCTAATATAATCTTTTGCCTTTCTCCACCTGAAATATTAAATCCATCCTCCTCAATATAAAACTTATTTCTAAGTGGTTTACTATTTCTTAAATGTTCAAGATTTACCATAGATATTACTTTTTCATAATCACTTTCAGATATATTCCTATTATATTTAATACAATTTTCAAATGTATCAGAAGCTATAAAATTATTTTGAGATACATAAGTAATACTATTTAATATTATAGATTCATCTATGTCTTTAATATTTATATTATTAATATAAATTTCACCCTTATAATTATTTAAATACTTTAGTAATATCTTTATAACTGTACTCTTACCATTACCGCTACTTCCATATATTAAATATTTAGAACATGCTTTAATCTCAAATGATACATTATTTATTACATTATCAATACCATTATAACTATAACTTAAATTATTTATTAAGATGTTACCATTAATCATTTTACTAGTGCTGTTAACGCTTTTCATCTTAGCAAGTAAAATATCATTAAGTCTATTATAAACATTTCTAATCATGTTTAAATTAGGTTCTAAATCCAATGTAGATTTAATAGGCTCAGTAAAATAATACAAAGTAGAATTAAATAATAAAAACTCTCCCAAAGTAATAATTCCCTTATTAATCATCACACTTCCAAATACTATGGATATAATATAACTTATATTAAGAATTATATCCTTAATAAATATTTGATCATTTAATTTACTTTCATATAAACTAAATGAATTAATATAAGACTTATAATTAATAGAATTAACCATTAATACATCATTAATCATATTTAAATTCATATTACTTTCATATCCATATATACTTTCATTTAAATACTTGTTATATTTTCCCTCTTTAATTAATAAAGATTCAGTTTTATTTAAAAATACCCTTCTATAACATAAAACAATTATAAAATATAACACCATAGATACAAAACTTATCAAAAATAATTTAACATTTATAATAAGTAATATAATCATACTAACTATTATTAATAATATATCCATTACTCCACTAACTATTATTTGAGATAATATTTCATTAAAACTCTTTAAATCTTCTATTCTACTTATTACTTCTCCAGTAGACCTATTCTTAAAAAATTGATAAGGAAGGTAAAATAAATGTCTAATAACATCATTATTCATTCTAGAAGAAATATTATTATTTATTTTAATTAATAATTTTCCTCTTATGTAAGATATAATACTTTTAATAATTAATATATTAAAAAATATTAAAGATACTATTATTAAAGATTTAAATTTAAAATTAGGTAACACTCTATCTATTATAATCATGGTATACATATTACTTAATAACCCAAGTATAATAGCAATTATAGATATTACACTAACTTTAATACAATTTACTTTATCTAAGCTAATATAATTAATAATAAATTCATATAAACTCTTTCTTTTATATATATTATTAATTATTTTAGATGGATATATTACAATAGAAGTATTAAGATATATTTCTTTAAATGTCATAAAACTAATATATCTATTATTAGTAGATGGATCCATTACTATTAGTTTTTTATTCTTAATTCCATATATAACTATAAAGTGATACATAGAATCTTTAAGAACATGACATATTATCGGGAAAGATATATTATTATTTATTATATCTTCATAACTATAATGTATTCCATATCCATCAAATCCAAAAGACTTAGCACCTTCAATAATATTGTATGCATTTACCCCACTCATATCAGTTTTAAGAATATATGACACTTCTTCATGTGAAGCTTCTAATCCATAATATTTCATTATAGATAATAAACATGAAGGACCACAATCCCTATAACCATTTTGCATAACCATATACTTATTAAACATAACTTACCTCCCTATTATATTAATAGCAATAAAATATACAAAACACTTCTTTAAAAAATGAATTGTTTTATATTTTATAGTTTGCTATAATATCTACTTGAAAGAAGAGATAAACATGCTAATAACGAAAGAAAATAATATTATTACTTTAAATCAAGTAACACTAACAAATAAAAAAGATTCACAATCACTTTATGAAGAGTATTCAAATTATAATCATAAGAATACTTCTATTGACTATGAACCATCAAAGATAGTAGTGTCACATACTTCTTTATTAGAAAGAAAATTTCCAATTAATTTAAATAATCCAATAGAAGGAAAAGCACAAGCAATTATAACACTAAGAAATAAGTATTTTTATACACTTAGTATGCTTTATAGCATATTAAATAATAAAAATATGGACATAGATTTATCAAAACTATTATCCCCAAAAGACTTAGAAATACTAATAGATTTAACTAATAGTTTTATTCCATCACAAACATTAAAGAAATTAATAGATGAACATTTTCATGATTTATCACTTTTTATAAAACTTTATAAATTATTAATAATAACTCCAATAAAAGATTGCAAACAAAACTCACAAAGTATTGAAGAATATTTATTACTAGATCAAAAATCAAACACAAATTCTCAAATATTGTCATTATCAAAACGTTTACAATAATTGTTTATAACCAATAAAAAAACTCTTACGCAAGTCTTGCAGTCTTGCATAAGAGCTTAGTATCCTATTATATATGGGTCCTCCTGTGTTCCACTTCCACCGCTCACATAGATGCTAGATTTTAGATGGACTACTGACCGTTCACCATGAGTACTAGTATAATTGTCATAATTAACGTAGCGATTTCCATAGGTATCTCCACGACGAGTAAATTGACTCCATATAAGAGTATTAGTTGAATTATAGGCACTCCCGAACCAATATTCTCCACCATTATCTATTAGGTCATTATTATACCCACATTCTTTTATACCATCTACATCAACACAAGTAGTTCCTGTAGTACTTTCAGTTACTGTATCATAACTATATAATCTTCGTCCTTCTCCTAATAACTGTAATGTTATTTGATAATAGTCTAATCCTTTTAATGCCCATGTATTATAATTACTTCCTCCTGCATCATATGTACTTTGGCATCCCCCTCCATATGCATAATTTGGGTTACAATACTTTATTGCTTCTGTATTTAATGAAGTTATTGTTGTAGTTGAATTATTTGATGTACCAGTTACACATGATGGACTTCCAGCGGATACTATATATGGCTCTAATATACTATCTGAATCACTATCTAAAAAGTATGCAACCCTCCATCCTGTGGTATAATATTTATAAGGATTATAGGATATCTCCGAACAATATCCCATATCATCTATATCAACATAATTAACATTCATACCCTTGCATTGTGAATTAAATACTGTGTCTAGTTGATTATTTGATGTTGAATTGCAACCACTACTTCCTTCATATAATACATAACTTCCTAATTCAACAGTATTTAATAAAAAAGTAGAAGCAGTTGTAAAATTTAATACACAAAATTCATTACTAGATGTCATTATAGAATATTTTAATTTAAGGTTTATTTTGTCCCACGTAATGGTTGAACCACTATCACAAGTATAACTTGTTAAGTCATAATGCCCAGTACTTGGAATAGACGTTACGCTCTCACCATCTATTATTATTGCTAACGTTGGAGTTATTCTTTTTTGAAATATTTTGTAACATAAAAATGTCATGCATATCATTAATACAATTGTAATAAATAATACTTTTTTTCTCATTATTTTCATCTCCCTTGTTAACAAGCATTTATTTAAACTCTTACGCAAGAATACAATCCTTGCATAAGAGCTTAGTATCCTATTATATATGGGTCACTTTGTGTTCCACTTCCAGCACTTACATAGATACTAGATTTTAGATGGACTACTGTACGTATTCCAAAAGCAGCTGCACTACAAACGCTATACACCTGTCGAAATCGTGGATTCCAGTATAAGGTGTTCATTGAATTATATGCACTTCCAAACCAATACCAGCTCCCATTATCTATTAAATTTTCATTATGCCCACATGCTTTTGAACTCCAAACGTCATAGCAAGTAGTTCCTATAGAATTCTCAGTTGCAGTATCGTAACTATATAGTCTTCTTCCTTCTCCAAATAGTTGTAATGTTATTTGATAATAGTCTAATCCTTTTATTGTCCACGTATTATAATTAGTTCCTACTGTATCGTATGTTGTTTGACATCCTCCTCCATACGCATAATTTGAGTTACAATACTTTATTGCTTCTGTATTTAAACTTGTTATTGTCGCACTTAAATCACTGTCTGTACCTGCTACACATGATGGACTTCCAGCAGAAACTATATACGGCTCTAATATATTATCTGAGTCACTATCTAAAAAGTATGATACCCTCCATCCTGTTGTGTAAAATTTATTGTTTGAACTATTACAGTATCCCATCGAAGAAGACGATTCATAGTTTACGTTCATTCCTTTGCATTGTGAATTGAATACTGTGTCAAGTTGATTATTTGATGTTGAATTGCATCCATTACTTCCTTCGTATAATATATAGTCTCCAATATTTGCTACTTCTGAAAGTAATGGTTGTGACTTTAATTCTACTGTACATGAAGTATATGTAGTATAATCTGCTACTGATAGGGAATGATCTGTATTGCTCCATTCTAATGAAGCTCCATTATTACAATATTGATTTGTTATATAATATGTTCCACTTGTTGGAGGTGCACTTACTATTCCATTTACCATTACACTTGCTATTTCTGTATCTACTCCACTTGTATTTAGTGCACTATCGGTTACATTTATTGTACCTGTAAAAGATGAACCTATATTTGTATTTTGTAAAGTATCACGTTCTAAAAATAATATTTTCATTTTATATTCATGAGTAATACCTGTATTTATACTTATTCCACTTATTATAGTGTCACTTATTGAAGTAGAAGATGTAGTCACTGTTTTATTTGTTATACTAGGACATTCACCTGATACCACATTACCTGCTGATCCTTCTGAAACATATGTACTATAACTTGTACATGTAAAAGATAACACTAAATCATAATTTTTAAATGTATTTGTTAAGTTATTCCATACGTAATTATAATATACATCATGTTGTCCATCATTAGCAACAGTAACTGTTTTTTCAATAGAATCTCCTGGAAAAGCATCTGTTAATGTAAATGTTGGTCCATCTGTATAAGTTAAATGAATAGTAGTAGAAGATACTGTTACATTATTACCTGTACCTGTTACTGTAAGACTAAAAAATGAATATGAAAAACCTATTACTCCTAAAAGTAATAGTATAACACTAGATATTACTATTATCTTTGTTCTCATATCTTTATTTTTCATAATATTATTCTAACATATAAATAAAAAATATTAAAGTGTTTTTAATATTTTTGTATTTTCTATTATATTTTCATGAATAAATGAAGCTGATACTAACATATCACATCCTGCTTCTTTACAAAGTTTTCCTGTTTCTTCATTTATTCCACCATCTACTGATATAATTGTTTTATAATTATTTTCTTTTATATAATCTTTTAACTCTTTTATTTTATTTGGGGTATTTTCTATAAATGATTGTCCACTTTTACCAGGTACTACACTCATTATAAGTACTTGATCTAAATCTTTTAAATATGGATATAATACTTTTATATCAGTATTTGGGCAAATAGATATTCCTACTTTTAATCCATAGCTTTTAATCATATTTATTAAGAAATCTATGTCTTTAACTGCTTCATAATGAAATGTTAAATATGTAGTATTAAGCATAGCATAATCTTCTACATATTTACTTGGATTATTAACCATTAGATGTACATCTAATGGTTTTTTAGAATAACTTGTTATTTTCTTTATTTCTCCTATTGTCCAAGTTTTATTTTCTACAAATTTACCATCCATTATATCTATATGAATATAATCTGTAGATGAATTATCTAATTTCTTTACTATATCTTGTGGAACAATCTTACTTGATAAAATTGATGTACTTACTATCATTATTTTGCCTCCTGTAATAATTTAATATAATTTTCATATCTCCATAGTGGTATTTTACCTTTATTAACAAGTTCTTTAATATTACAACCATCTTCTTTAACATGTATACAAGATCTATATTTACATGGTTTATTAAAGTCTTTATAATAGAGTTTTAAATCATTTCTTTTTATATTTAAATCTATTGAGCTAAATCCTGGAGTATCCGCTATTAATCCATTATTAATTTCTAATAATTCTACTAATCTTGTAGTATGTTTTCCTCTTCCTAATGAAACAGATACTTCTCCAGTTTTTAGTTTAAGACTAGCATCTACTTTATTCAAAAGTGAACTTTTTCCACTACCAGTTTGTCCACAAAGAGCTACTACTGAATTAGTAAATTCTTTTTTTATTTTTGAAATGCTAGTATTAATATAAACTTTAATATTTAAATGCCTATAATAATTTATATATTTTAATACTTCTACTTTTTCTTGTATGCTTATCATATCTGTTTTAGTAATTACTAGTATTGGTTCTATATTATTTTGATAAGCTATTACTAAGAATTTATCTATTAAATACGAAGAAAAAGAAGGAATAGACGTACTCATAACAATTAATAGTTTATCTATATTTGCTATTAGTGGTCTATCCAAATAATTCTTTCTTTTTAATACTTTTTCTATAGTAGAAGTATTTACATCTACTATTACATTATCTCCTACTACAGGGTGTATTTTATCATTTCTTAGTTTTCCTCTTGTAGAAGCATTTATTATAGTATTGTTAGTTAATAATACTTTATGTATTGAAGTATTTATACAAATTATTTTTCCATTCATATTATTCCCCTGAATTTATAGATGTTACGTCATCAGTTTCATCTGTTACATCTTCTGCCGTTTCTGGAAGAACAGATACTGTTATTACAAGGGTTGCCCCTGGTGTTACAACAGTCCCTTTTGCTCTACTTTGTTTAATAATTGTTCCTTCCGCTAAAGAAGCACTTTCTTGATATTTATACTCTAGTTTTAATTCATGTTTCTTAACAAATTCCTCTAACGTAGCAATAGTATATCCACTAGTAAAATTAGGATATTTATATTCAATTTCTGGAATATATATTGTAATACTTTCTCCTAGTTTAATGCTTTCTCCAGAAGATGGAACTGTTTTAAGAACAGTTTCTTCTTTTTCTTTATCTTCTTCATCTACTTTTTGTGTTTCTACTAAAACATTACATTGACATTTAACTTCTATCTTTCCTTTAGCTACCAAATAATTTTCTCCTACATAGTCTTCCATAACATAAGTTTCATCTCCACTTGATAAATAAAGAATAATAGTAGAACCAGATTTAATTTTTCTTCCTATCTCAGGACTTGTTTTAACTACTAATCCAGCATCTACTTCTTCACTAGCAATATATTTATATTCATCTGATACACTAAATCCCAAATCAGTTAATTTATTAGATGCTTCTACTACTGTATATTTACTTACGTCAGGAATAGTTACATTTTTAACTTCTGATTTTTTAAAATATAAAGAAATTACTACAGTAGAAACAAGCACAAGACCTGTAAAAATACTAATTAATGTAATTAATAATTTATTTTGTTTTTTATTTTCCACTTTTATCTCTTCTTCTACCTCTTGCTCTTGTTTCATTCTTTCTTTTTCTTCTTTTTGTTTCAATGAAGAAAGTTCATTATCTAATACTTTAGTTTCATCTAAATCATTTTCAGAATATTTATAAACCCATCTTGATTCATTTACTCTCGATTCATCTAAAGCAGTTTTTAAGTCTTCATGCATAGCTCTTGCATCTGTATATCTATTTTTTGGATTTTTTGCTGTAGATTTTATAATAATATTTTCTA
>CAZDPZ010000041.1:0-559 GCA_964507635.1 uncultured Clostridium sp. | reverse complement strand
TTTTCTATTGATTGTGGAATTCCAGAATCAATTTTTCTAATGCTAGGAAGTGGTTCTTTTAAATGTTTTAATGCTATTTCTACAGCACTATCACCTTTGTATGGAACCAACCCTGTTAATAGTTCATACATCATTATTCCCATTGAATAAATATCACTTCTAATAGTAGATCCTTTTCCATTAGCTTGTTCTGGAGGAAGATAATGCACTGTTCCCATAACAGAATTAGTTTGTGTTAATTGAGTTGAATTAAGTGCTGTAGCTACTCCAAAATCAGTTATTTTAATCATTCCATTAGATAATATCATTATATTTTGAGGTTTAATATCTCTATGTATTATATAAGAATCGTGAGCATGAGCAAGTCCATCTGTTACTTGTAACATAATATCTATTACTTCTGTAATTGAAAGGTGACCACGAGATTTTAATAGTTGTTTTAATGTTTTACCATCTACGTATTCCATAACTATATAATATTGATCATCATCTTCTCCAACATCATATATTTCAACTATATTAGGGTGTGACAAACTTGATGCTGAAAGAGCTTCTCTTT
>CAZDPZ010000040.1:0-8830 GCA_964507635.1 uncultured Clostridium sp. | reverse complement strand
TATATGAAAATTGATTATTTTCGTACAAAAAAACTCAACTTTTATAGTTTGAGTCATTTTTACTTTGGAGCAAGTAACCGGGATCGAACCGGCATCTTAGCCTTGGCAAGGCCACATTCTAACCATTGAACTATACCTGCATCGTATTAATATTTTATCATATTAATATTTTTTTTCAAGATATATTTATAACTTATTTTTGCTTTTATTTAGTCCTTTTGAAATTTTTTTTGAAAAAATAACGATTTTTCTTTTATTTCATAGCATTCCATAGTATAATTATTCATGAAAACACCTCCAATATTTTTGTTTAGTAATGATTTTACTTAACAATATAATTATACTAAACTTTGGTTGTGTTTTCCTTATTTTTAAAGCAAAAAGATGAAATAGTTATTAACATTTATTTCATCTTTTTCATTTTACTTGAATTTTGCCTAAACTCAAAATATTTATATAAAAATAGAATTATTCAAATTCTACTTTAATATTCTTTATAAAATCATAATATATACTATTTTTTTGACTTACCATTTTATACTTTAATTTAGTAATTAAATATGGCATATCATATACTTTAAATCTATTAATATGTAGTTCTATGCAAGATTTTTCGATTATTCTGATTATAAATGTCTTATTTGTTTTAATAGTAATTGCACTACTATAAGTTTTAATCATTTTCTTTAACATTTGCGGAGTGAATAAGTGATTATAATAACTCTCACTATATGTTTTAAAATAATATTTACTACCATCTAGTTTGTCCAAAAACTTTATAGTGTCATAGTATCCCAAGTCCATTCTATATTTTCCCATGTCATGATTAAATATCATTATTGATCCTAAATTTTCACTTGGAGTAATAACATTTACTTTTACCCCTTTTTTAGTCTTATATTTTAATTTACTTTGCCATGCTTTTATAGCATATATTTCATCATAATCTTTATCTAAAAACATATCAATTGGGCAATTAGAAAACACTCCGCCATCTAAATAATACTTATTATCTATTATTTTCTCAAATTTAAAAAAAGGTAAATAAGAACTAGCTAACACATAGTCAATTAATTTTCCTTGTGGAATATCATTAATATATATTTGAATAGGCTTCCTATCGGTAATATTATAAGTAGTAAGTCCAAAATCAATGCAATACCTTCTTATTTTATCTTCACTGATATTTTTAGTTAATATTTTTCTCATATTACTTGTATCAATGCCATTATTTTTAATAATTTTAACTGCAGAATCAAATCCTTTTTTTAAGTCATTTATAGATATATTTCCATGAGTAATATTTTCAAGTAATTCATCTTCTACTCCAAAAAGATATTCACTATCAGTTCCTTGCCATAATTTATATAAAGCATTAAAGTTTCTACACGCATAAAATGCTGCATTTATAGATCCTATGGATGTACCACATACACCATCAAAATAAATACCTCTTTTATTTAAAGCTTTTATAGCCCCTGCTTGATAAGCTCCTTTTGCTCCTCCGCCCTCTAGTACAAGTCCTCTTTTCATAGTACTTCATACTTTCTTAGAACTTTTATAATACTTACAGCAAATAACACACAAGGAATGCCCAAAATAATTGAACCTACTACATCTGAGAAGAAATGAACTCCTAGATAAAGTCTTGATATTCCTATAAAAATGACTAATAAAGAAAATAGCATAAAATAAATTGTTCTTGTTAAACTATCGCTCTTCATTGTTAATAAATAACTAAATACAAAAAAGAAAGATAACGCTGTTAGTGTATGTCCACTAGGAAAACTAAAAGAAGTAGGCATATCAATTAATGCTATAAAAGGTCTTGGTCTTGCTATTATATATTTAGTAACAAATGAAATTAATCCAACAAATAAATAATTACACGCTAATGCCACTGAAAATAATTTATTCTTTAAGAATATAGAACAAGTAATAATTATACCAAGAGGAATAAATATATCGCCAAACATAGTTATAAATTTCATCGTAGCTACTATTCTTTCATCGTACTTACTTCCTAATACTTGTATAACTTTATAATCAAATGCAAAGATTTTAGAATATATTGAAGAATGTTTTATTAAATAAAAAACTACTATAAGTGCGATTATAGTTAATAAATACCAAATACTTTTTTTTATTATTTCTTTTATCATAGTTTTATTATATCAAAATATTATAAATAATACTATTGTTTTTTTATATTTCTTTGACTATGAAACATATATTGTATAATAAGCCCACTATATTCTTTATAATTTAATTTTGCATATTCTTTAATACTTTTTTCATCATTTTTTATATTAGAATTTTCTGAAATATATTTTTTTACCCATGTGTCTATTGGAAAAGTATCAAGTCTCTCATAGGAGAATAATAATATACAAGATGATACTTTTAATCCTATTCCTTTAATATTCATTAGTGTTTTACTAGCAGTCTCTGTATCAAATTTATCTAAGTCTTTTATACTATCATAATTATTTAAAAAATCTTTTATATATTTATCTCTAAATCCTACTTTAAAACTTCTTAGCTCTTCTAAACTTATATCTTTTATATTTTCATAAGTTGGAAATAAATAATAAATTATACCTTCAAATAAGACCTTTTTACCATATTTTTTACTTAATTCTTCTACAGAAGCACTAATTCTCCTAACATTATTATTTTGACTAATAATATAACTAATACATGTTTCAAAATGGCCTTGATTTAATATTCTATATCCATTACACTTATTAATCATATTTCTTAAAGAAGGATTAGATTCAATAATATTATTATTTATTTCTTCATAATTTCTTTTCAAATCAAAATAATTAATAATCACTTCTTTTAAATTATCATTATTATTAGAAGTAACTATTAATCTATTACTATCTTGCTTTATATGTATTACCCTATCTTCTAATATATTTATAAATTCATTATCATTTATTTTTCTTACTCTAAAACATTCTCCACTCATAAGAGTAGAATATAAATCAAAATTATTAACTACTATTTCCATTTTATAATCCTAATTTCTTATAATAATTTGTATCTAATATTAATGAAGACATTGAAAACTTTTGATATACTTTTGTATTCATTTGATCAACATAATCTGATGGTAATTCTTCATCTGTTGTTTTAGTAAACTTTTTTGTTACACTGTTATATTTTCCTTTTGCTGTAATCCAACTTCTGTCAGAAAGCATAACAAGACCTTCTTCATCATCACTAAAAATATCCCTTCCCATTAATAGTCTAGAATCAAAATCTAATCCATATAAATTATATATTGTAGGTAATATATCTATACTACCAACATACTTATCTATAACAGTTTTTTCAATTGATGGATTATACATAATAAGTGTTGTATGAAAATTTTCAAATTTTTCTCCTCTATCAGACTCACTCACTTCATTTATTTCTTTTTTAGTTAAACCATAAGGATAATGATCAGGACTAATAACTATAAGTGTATCATCTAATTTTCCAGATTCATCTAAATATTTTATTAATTTTTCCATAGCTTTATCAAATTCTACTTGTGTAGCTAGATATGCTTTTACAGAATCACTATATTTTAAATTCTTTACTACTTTTTTATTTCTTGATGCCATATTATTACCATAAAAATTATAATTTAAATGTCCACTTACTGACATGTAATATGTAGCAAAAGGTTGATTTTTATTTAAATAGTAATCTATTGTAGCATCTATCATCTCAGCATCACTATTTGGCCAATGAGAGCAATTCATTTTTTTCTCAAGTCCATTTCCGCATCCATAATAAGTAAGTCCTATATTTGGATGTGAATCATCTCTATCATAATATGAATAAGTATGATCATGAAACCCATATGAAGTATATCCTACTTTTTTAAACATATTTCCAAACCCTAAAGGCATTGATATTTTACTACTACGATAGAAACTCCAAACTCCTTCTTTAGGTATTAAACTAACCAAATTTTGATACTCTCCGTCAGATGTAGAAACTGGAAATAATGGTTGATAATAATTAGTAAAAACAAAACTATTATTTGCCATTTTATATAATGTAGGGGTTATATTTTCATCTAATGCTATCGCATCAAATCCTTCAGCAGTAATAAAAATTAAATTTTTATCTTTAAATAATCCTGTATATTCATTTTTTGATGTTGGAGTAACACTTTTAAAATACTTATGCATACTAAGTAATTTAGAATTAGTAGTATTTTTTATTAATTCATCAAAATCTATATCATACACATTATATTCTTTTATATCTTCTTCACTTATTTCAATCGTTTGCTTACTATCATCTACATAGACTTCTTCTTCAAATCCAAATAAATATCTATAAAGATCAACTGCTTCCATAGTATTTAAACCTGTTTTATTAATTGTTAGCATAGGAGCATGAGTAGAAAATAATAATCTATTTAATGAATAAATACCCTTCTTTTCAAACTTTATAATTGAGAATATTCCGCTAAACACTAATATAAGTACTATCCCATTAATAATTAAATTCTTTTTACTTAATCTTTTATAACTAAATAATTTATTATTAAATACTAAATATAATATAAATGGTACTAATACTATAACAAATATATACCATATTCTACATATTACATCTAATATCATTTCCCAAAACTGCATTACTTGTCCTGTACCAGTGGTTAAAGAGAAAAACGAAAATATTGAATCATAAAAATTATAATAAACTATTTGTGCTAAAGTAACTAAAGTTAAACATGATAACATTATTATATTCAATATTCTATTAACTTTGTCATTAAATAGATTACATACTGTTGAAAATAAAATAATCCATATAATACTAAACAAAACTACATATAATGTATTTATACTTAAAAAACCTTTTACAATAAAAATTCTATATACCATTTCTAGTAATAATACCCAAAAAATCCAAAAAATAGATATATTTATTTTAATTCTTTTTTTCATTCTAATCCTTATTTTTAATCTTTTTTATTATAGTTAAACAAATAATTGCTAAAATAATAAGTACTATGATTATACAAGCTACGGTTAATTCTTTTTGAACATTTACATCTAATAACATTATATTATTCATTTTTTTCACCAAGATAATTATACTAGATTTCACATTATTATTCAATAAGTTTATTATACTAATACTATGTATCATTTAAATAAAATACAACTTTTTCAAAAACTATTTATTATTAAAACAAAAAATGTTAAAATGATTATAAGAATAAAAGGAGTTTTTCTATGCAAAATGAATATGACATTATTGTAGTAGGATCTGGCAATGCAGGCTTAATGGCGGCATTGACCGCATGTGACAAGAAAAAAAGTGTATTATTATTGGAAAGTAATAATACTCCAGGTGGTCTTGCTAGTAGTTTTGTACGTGGTAATTTTGAATTTGAAGCTTCTTTAAGAGCTTTATATGATTTTGGAAGTGAAAATAATAAAGGTAACTTAAGAAAACTATTTGATGAATATGAAATAACTAATAAAATAGATTGGCTTGAATTACCTGAAGCATTTAGAGTAATTAAAACAAATGGAATTAAAGAAGATTATACTTTTCCTTTTGGAATAGATGAATTTATAAAAAAAATGGAACAATATGTTCCAGAAAGTAAAGAAGAACTTAAATTATTTTTTGATACAGCCAAAGAAATACATGATGCTTATGAAATAATCAAAATAACACCGGATATAGATGATAAAGAAGTTAAAAAGAATTATCCTAACTTTTATAATAATTTTGGAAAAAGTATAGAAGAAGCACTTAAAAAAAGCAAATTAAATCCAAAAATAAAAGAAATAATAACTAGTTTATGGATATTTTTTGGAGTTTCAACTTTAAACTTAGACTATTGTGAATATATACATTTTTTATATAATTATTTAGAAAATAAAGCTTATATACCGAAGAATAGAAGTTTTGAAATATCTTCTACAATCGAAAAGAAAATAAGAGATTATGGTGGAACAATTTGGTTTAATGAAAAAGTTGATTCAATATTAGTAGAAAATAATGAAGTTACTGGAATTAAAACTCAATCAAATAAAGTTATTAATAGTAAGAATATAATAGTTAATACTTCTCCTATCAATTTATATTCAAAAATGATAGATAAGAGTAATATTTCTATTAATGATATTAAGTTAACTAATTCAAGGAAACTTGGTCTTAGAGTTCTTACAATATATTTAGGATTAGATAAAAGTGCTGAAGAATTAAATTTAAAAAACTATTTATATATTATATATAATTCACTGGATAGTAATATTGAAATTGAAAATATGAAAAAAATTAATTCTAATACTTTAATAGCTTCATGTTTAAATAAAGCAAATCCTGAAGCATCACACGAAGGAAGTACAATTCTTACTATTAGTGCATATTTTTCAGATGATGTATGGGATAAATACGTAAATGAAAGAAATTATTTTACTTTAAAAGAAAAACTTGCTTCTAATATTATTGATTATTTTGAAAGTGCTACAGAATCAACAATTAAAGATCATATTGAAGAAATAGAAATTTCTTCACCAATTACTTACTCATTATTCAACAATGCAGTAGATGGTTGTATATATGGTTTTAATGAAAATACTTTAGACAACAAACTTTTAAGAATAGTAAGCAAAGAAGATGAAACATCAATAAATGGACTACATATATGTGGAAGTTACAGTTACTTAGGACATGGTTTCAATAATACATTTATTAATGGACATGAAATTGCTTTAAAAACCATATCAGAAATGGAGGCTAATAGTTTAAATGAAGAAATTAAATGATTTAACTAAGAAAAGAAAAAAAATTATCAAAAAAACCTCTAAAAATGATATAAAAAATGACTTTGTAGTTAACATAGTTGGAAATAATTTGCATCCAAAATACCAGTATTTAATTGTTAAAAATATTATTGCTCATAATGAAAATGAAAAAACATTTTATTTTGCATCTTATGATAAAAAATATCTATCATTATTTAGACCAGGGCAATATATTACAATAGTAATGAATATTAATAATAATATTGTCTCCAGGCCATATTATTTATCAAGTTCTCAAAACGATGCTTTAAATAATATGTATAGAATTACTATACATAGAATAAAAGAAGATATATTAACAAATTATTTATTAGATAATACAAAAATAAATGATGTTATTACATCCTTGGAAGCAAGTGGAAAATTATTTCCATCAATTATTAGAGATAAAAACAATATAGTATGTCTTGCATATGAAGATGGAATATGTCCTTTTATATCTATGGCAAGAACTGCATTTGAAGGAAATTTAGATAAAAATATAACAATATTTTATTATACAAAGTTATTCAATAACTATATATATGTTGAAGAATTAAATCAATTATCAAAAAATCCTAACATTAAAATTGTTTATGTATGTGATGAAGAAGTACAAGGAATAGAAAAAGGAAAAATAACAAAAGATTTAATAAAAAAATATGTTACATCACAATTTACGGTATTTGCGTGTGGAACAAATGAGTTTTATGATTATTTAAAAGAAGAATTAAAAGATTTAGAACTGGGTAATAAAGATTTTAGATATGAAAAAGCACCTATTATTAATAAACTATCAAACGAAGTTGTAAACCAACCAGAAGTTGTAGAGATAATAGAAGAAGCAAAACCTAAACCTATAAAAAAAGGTAAGAAAGAAGAAGAAGAAGTCGTAGAAGAAAAAGTACCTCAAAAAGAAGTTTTTCCAATAGAATTACCAAAAATATATAATATAAAAGTTTTTACTCACGAAAATGAATATAATGTTAAATGCTTTGAAAATCAAACCATACTAAATGCTTTAGAAAACAATAAGATTCCAAATAGAAGTAAATGTAAAGCTGGAGAATGTGGATATTGTAGATCACTTCTTTTATGGGGAACAATAAATATTAAAGAAGGATTTGATTACAGAAGAAAATCAGATATTAATTTAAACTATATACATCCGTGTTGCTCTTATCCAACAAGTGATATAACAATCAAAATAGACATTTAATCAATGTCTATTTTATAATCCAAAAAATATTTTTTTAATGTCATCTATATCAGGATAATTAATATTATTCATTATATTTTCAAATAATTCTCTATCATATGTAAGTTCCTTTTTAAATATATTTATATTATCATTACTATCAATTATATAATAGTATGTTTTGTTATCTTTAGAGCATCCACTACTACCTATACCATAAAATTCCTTATTATTAATTTTATCATAATGAGATGCATGATCATGACCATAAAAAACATAATCACTTAATTCTTTATTCATTATATTAATATATTCTTCACTTCTAAAAATATTTAAATGCTTAAAAGGATATATATTATTTTCTTTAAAGAAATGAAAAAACTTAAATACTTTATTATCTAGTTTTATAGTATATTCATTATTTAAGTTTGATAAATAATGTTTATTTTCTTCACTTATTGTCTTATCTACCCAATGATGATGCTCTATTTCATTACAGGATGCTCCAGGATCGATATTCATACCTTTTAAATAATAATACTCATGATTACCTAAAATAAATATAATATTGTTTTCTCTAAATAAATCTAAACATTTATTAGATTCAGGGCCAATGGCTATAGCGTCACCTAAAAATATTATTTTATCAATATTATTATTTTTTATATCATTAATTATTGATTTTAATGCTTGATAGTTTCCATGAATATCTGAAAAAACTGCTAATCTCATTTTATCACCTAATTTATTATAACACATTTTATTTTAATTAAAAAAACTAAAATTGTATTAGTTTTTTTCAATTTTGGAG
>CAZDPZ010000039.1:5514-8866 GCA_964507635.1 uncultured Clostridium sp. | reverse complement strand
GGACACTAATAAATACTTTCTTGATATATTACTCATCATTTCTAACATCTTTATTCTCATAAATTCATTTTATCACTAAATATACACAAAATAAATAGTTAAATATAAAAGCTTAATATTGATAATATTATTAATATAAATAATGATACTAAAATCATTTCACTAACAATAACATTATATTTAAATTGTTTTAAAGTCATTTTTTTCATTAATATAACCTTTCTTCATATACAAATTCTTTATTTAGTATTCTTACTGTATCTCCCTCGTTAGCTCCTAATTTTCTAAGTTCATCTTCTATTCCTAAACCTTTAAGTTTTCTAGCAAATCTTAATGCTGCTTCATCAGAATTAAATTTGGTTTTTTTAAGTAATAATTCTAACTTATCACCACTTATTACCCAAATATTTCCTTCTTTTTTAATAGTATATGGCTTTTCGTTTTTAAATTCATATAAAACATAACTTTCCTTTTCTTCATTCTTATATAATTCTTCCTCTGGAATATTTAATAAAACATCTTTTAATTTATATATTAATTCTTGTATTCCTTTTTTAGTAGCAGCACTTACTTCTAAAATTTCAATATCAGGAAATTCTTTTTTAAATTTTTTTAAATTATCTAATGAAGAATCTATATCCATTTTATTAGCGACAACTAATTCTGTTTTATTATATAACTCATCACTATATTTTTTTAATTCTTTTCTTATAACTTTATAATCATTAATTACATCTCGTTCTTCACTTTGAGACATATCTAAAACATGACATATCATTTTACATCTACTTATATGTTTTAAAAATTTATCTCCTAATCCTATTCCTTCACTTGAACCTTCTATAAGACCAGGCAAATCAGCAATTACAAAGCTATAATCTCCTGCTTTAACCATTCCTAAATTTGGACTAAGAGTTGTAAAAGGATAATCAGCTATTTTTGGTTTAGCACTACTCATTACTGATATAAGAGAACTTTTTCCTACTGATGGAAATCCTACTAAAGCTACGTCAGCTAATAGATGAAGTTCGCATAAAATTTGTCTTTCCTCTCCTGGACTTCCATATTCACTAGTATAGGGAGCTTTGTTCTTATTGCTCATAAATGAAGCATTTCCTCTTCCACCTCTTCCACCTTTACATATAGTGCATGTTTGTTCATCATTTATTAAATCACATACTATAAGATTAGTTTCCAAGTCTCTAACCGTTGTTCCTACTGGTACTTTAATTATTATATCTTCTGCACTTTCTCCAGTTTGATTTCTTCCTCTTCCACTTCCACCATTATTACCTTTAATTAGTTTTCTATGATGTAAGTCAATTAATGTTTTAAGACCTTTGTCAGCTTTAAATATAATGCTTCCACCAAATCCACCATTTCCGCCATCAGGTCCACCTAAAGGAACATACTTTTCACGTAAAAAAGAAGAACATCCATCTCCACCTTTACCAGCAACTATTTTTAAAGTAATTTCATCTATAAACATATTATCCCTCTTTTCTTTAATATTATAGCATATTACCTACTCTTTTACACTACAATTATTATATTTATTTACAGGTATTACTTAAAATGATATAATTTACATGTGGTGAAAAAAGTGAAAAAAGTTTTAAACAATATAAAAAAGTTCATTATAAAATATAGTAAAATTATATATAAATTTATTAAAAATAATATTAGATATATTTACATGGGCCTTCCCTTTATAATAATGGATTTATTTACTAGAAGTTTTGGATATAAAATTAATTTTTATTCTTTATACAAATTAGTACCCAATTTATTTACTTTAATATGGATAGTTTTATTTATTGGAGTAGTAGTAAATTTGAAAAAAAATATAGGACAATGGATTTATCTAGGAATAAATATTGTATTTTCTATTTTATTTTTAGTAAATAATGTTTACTATTCTATGACGAATACATTTTTTAGTTTTAATTTGGTGCAAAGCACTAGTGAAGGCTCAGCATATTTTATGGATGCTTTAGTAAATTGTAATAAACTGGTTTACTTATTTTTCATAATAATAATTGCTCTTATATATTTAGGATTTAAAAATGTTCCAAATGTTAAAAAAAATAACGAAAAAAATATCATTAAGATATTTACAGTATTTATAATAATTCATTTATTTATACCAATATTACTTGGAAAAGCAAATTCTGATTTGGTATGGAGTACATGGAAAAACCCAAGAAATGTATATAACTCATTTAATGATACTAATAAAAGTATGAGAGTTAGTGGCTTTTTTGAATTTAGTATTAGGAATTTTTATATAACGTATTTAAAAACTCAAAAAAAAGATAAAAGTGATTTGGATTTTTTAAGTGAAGTTTATAGTGAAGATATAAATAATGAAACAAATGATTATTCTGGTGATTTTAAAGATGAAAATTTAATTATATTACAATTAGAAGGAGTAGACTCTTGGATGCTTACTAAAAAAGACACACCTACTTTATACAATATGATGAAAAACTCTATAAACTATACAAAACATTATTCGTTTTATAATGGAGGAGGAAGTACATTTGGAAGTGAGTTTGCTGTTAATACAGGATTTACTGTTCCACTTTCATATAATCAAAATGCTTATACTTTTAGTGATAATGACTTTCCTTATTCATTACCTAATATGTTTAAAAATAATGAGTATAGTGTTAATGCATTTCATATGAATTATGGAGAATACTATTCAAGAAGAATAAATTATGAAAATTGGGGATATGATAATTATTATGGACTTTTAGATATGTATTCATATACAGATGAATCGTATACATTAGATAGAGAACTTATACTAAATGAAGAATATTCTTCATTAATGTTCCCAACTGATAAAAAATTTGTTGATTATATTATTACATATAGTGCTCATTTACCTTTTTCAAGTACTAAAGGAGTATGTAAATTATTATTAAATTTAGAAAAAAAAGATAATGAAGAATTACAAACTTTATCTGAAGAAGAATGTGCTAGGAAACAAGCAGGTGAAACAGATTATATGGTAAGTTTACTATTAGATAAACTAAAAGAAAAAGACTTACTTAAAAATACTGTTATAGTTGTATTTACAGATCACTACCTATATACTCTAGAAGATCAAACAATTCTTGAAAAATACAAAGAAACTGATAATAATTTAATTAATAAAACACCATTCTTTATATATAATAATGGGAAAACTAAAAAAGAAATTAAACAAGTTACTTCTCAATTAAATATATTACCTACTATACTAAACTTATTTGGAATAAATTATAACTCTAATTACTATATTATGAGTGACTCATTAAATAAAAATTATGAAGGAATAGTATTCTTTAGTGATTATTCTTGG
>CAZDPZ010000039.1:1410-5504 GCA_964507635.1 uncultured Clostridium sp. | reverse complement strand
TTGGTATGATGGCTCTATCTATGTAGAAGATGGAGTTGTTAAAAAAGGAAAAGAAATAAGTCAAGATAAGCTAGATATTAAAAACGACTACATAAATTATTTAGCAAGAAAGAATGATTTAACATTAAAATATAATTATTTTAAAACAATAAAAAATAACTAATAAGTTATTTTTTTATGTCATCAATTGTTATTTTTGAATTATGTGGAATTGGTTTCCATGTTACTTTTTTAAATAAAGCTACATACGTTGTATATCTTCCTATAATATCAAATGTTGGCCAGCAAAATGAATACCATACTTTTTTATATAAAGGAATTTTTACTATTCTTTTATTTTCAATAATAAATACATATATAGCAATCCAAATACTTTCAAAATAAGAACCAATTCTATATAATAATTTAAACCATATAGTTAATAGAAATCCTATTAACATTGCTTGAAATCCAGGACCATAATTAACTGTACTATTAAATAATATTCGTAAACATTTTGCTAAGTATGTTCCTCCACTAAATATACTAAGATTATTTATACCATTTGCATAACATGAGCAACTATATATTATTAATGGAATTACCATCCATTTAAATAGATTTATTATGCTAAAAGGAGTTAATTGCATCAATGTATCATATGAAGCAAATCTATGTCTTATTGACTCTAAAATGCCCTTCAAAAATGATTTAAAATTTCTACTTTTATTATTATTTTTCTTATTCCATTTTGTTCTTAAAAATAATTTTCCAAAAAATATATTTAAAAAAAGATATGGACCAGATTCAACAAATGCTTCTAAATGTCCTCTACTCCATCTAAGTCTTTGCCTTAAAGCAATTTTCAAACTTGTAGGCTGTTCATCATAAAACATTGCCTCATTATTATAAGATATTCTATATCCTTGAGCAACAGCATCAGCTGTAAGTGCTCTATCTTCAGTTAAAGAAGTATATTTCCAGCCATTTTCAATTATTTCATTAGTAAATAAAAAACCAGTTCCTTGTATATTAGTTGCTAACCTAAGTACACTTCTAGCCCTATGATTTGCTCTTATACTTCTAAGCCAATGTATTCCATAGCTAGCAGCAATAGCTCCATCATTAAAGTTTTTTGTATTCCTATAAGAAGTAACAATTTTTTCTCCACTATCAAAAGCATCATTCATTCTTGAAATATAATCTTTATTTAATAAATTATCAGCATCAAATATAAAATATGCTTCGTAATTCATTACTCCATAATATTCATCAATTTGTTTTACCAAGTATTGAAGAGCATACCCTTTAGTTTTATGTTCTTCATCAAATCTTTCATATACTATAGCCCCTTTATTTCTAGATATTTCCGCTGTATTATCAGTACAATTATCAGCTACAACAAATACTGTTACTTTTGACATATCATAATCTTGAGCATTTATACTATCTAGTAAAGATCCTATAACATTCTTTTCATTTCTTGCAGAAATCATAATAGCATACTTATGCGTATTTTTAGTATGTTTAAATTTTCTAGTAAAAAAAAGACCAATTATATAATAAATTTTCTTATAAAATAACATATATCCAATAACAATACCAATAGTATTATAAAGTCCTTTAAAACTATTATAACTCTGTCCAATATCAATTATTAAATTCTTTATAAATTCTAGCATTTACTTCACCAACTTCTTAATTATAATAACATATATTTATTTAAATTAAAAGTAAGACTAGCTTACTTTACTTATATATTGTTTTAGAGTTGTTGTTCTTGAAATTCTTACTCTTGGTAATATATACTTATTACTTCCTTTTTGTACACGTCCATTTATTACGGTAAACGCCAACTTTATATTGTTGTCTTTAAGTGCTTTAATAAACTCATCACTATAATGTCCAAAAGGATAAGCTATACTGTCAGTTTTTTTCACTTTTTCTATTGACGTTTTCATATCTTCGTATAATTCTTTTTCTGTAGAGCACATTGCTTTTCCATTCCATTTTTTATTACATGTTCTTTCATGCATATTATTTGTATGACTTTCTTGTATTAAATATTCTTCTCCTATATAATTTTTCCAATCCTTCTCACTTGTTATTACATAAGAAGTAATTGGAATTTTTCTTTTTTGACATATAGGCAAAGCAATTTTATAAAATGACAAGGTACCATCATCATCTGTCAAAATAATACTCTTTTCAGGTAGTTCAATTTTTGAATCAATATAGTCTTCTAATTCATTCCATGTGGGAAAATAATATTTTTCCTTAACTAAATAATCCATTTGACTCTCAAAATTAGTTTTAGATATATAATTATGAGGATTTACAGTTTCTGCTTTTTCTCCTTTTGTATCATCAAAGAAGAAATGATACATTAATACAGGTATGCCTTTAGTATTCTTCTTTTGAACATTAATGGTAGATTCTAACTTTGTTTCATTTCCAAAAGAATCTGATACACTATATATAATGGTATAAACACCACTTTTATTAGTATCAATATTACCTTCAACTTTAACTTTGTTGCTCACATCACCATCATAATTATCAATGGCGGTAATTTTATTAATATCTATTTTGCTTCCTAATATTAAATAACTATTAGTGTTTCTGTTTATATTGATTACTGGAGAAGAAATATCTTTAACAGTAACATTTCTGTATATTATAGCCTTATTATTTGCTTTATCTGACACTTCATACTTAATTGTATATTCACCAAATTTATTAGTGTTAACGTCACTTGTTATTTTAACATATGGGGTCAGATCACCATCATTATTATCAGTAGCTATACAACCTTCATCAATATATTTTTCTTTATAATTTACTACTATATTCTTTTCACCAATCAGCTCTATAGAAGGTTGTATTATATCATCAACTATTACATTTCTAGTAACATTATATTTATGATGATTTACTGTATATTGATATTGATATTGATAAGTTCCTTTAGTAGAAGTGTCAATATTATTTGATTCTGATACATCTTTAATTTTTTTGCCCCTATACTTAACTACAATTCCATTATCTTTATATATACTATTTATATTTATTTTTGTATTTTGTTCTCCTATTAACTTATAATGAGGAATAAAAAAATAATAAATAATTAAAGCGCACATAACAATAAAAACTAAAATTGAAACAGGTATAACAACAATCTTTTTCATAGAACTATCCTCTTAATAAGAGTTTACATCAAATTATAAAAAAGTCAATATATTTAATAGTATAAAGATATTATATTATTATTTTAGCATAATATATATTAAGGTGATTTATGTTTAAAATATTAAAAGAATTTATTAATAAACTGATGATTATGACTACTAGTTATTCACTTAATGTATTTGAAAGTCCTCTATCAAAAGAAGAGGAAGAATATTATTTAAATAAACATTTAAATGGAGACAAAATAGCCAGAAATAAACTAATTGAACATAATTTAAGATTAGTTGCTCATATTGTAAAAAAATATGAAACAAAAAATTCTAGTGTTTCTTCAGATGATTTAATAAGTATTGGAACAATAGGATTAATAAAAGGAATAGATTCCTATAGTATAAATAAAGGTGTTAAGCTTACAACTTACGCTGCAAAATGTGCTGAGAATGAAATATTAATGTTTTTTAGAAGTAATAAAAAATATAATTCCAATATAAGTTTGAATGAAATAATAGCTCATGATAAAGATGGTGGAAATATAACATTAAGTGAAATATTAGAAAGTAAAAGTGAAACAAATGATTCAATAATAGAATATAAAGATAATATTGAATATTTAAAAAATTACTTATGTGTTTTATCTGATAGAGAATTAGAAATCATAAAGATGAGATATGGCCTTTTAAATACAAACGAACAAACACAAAAAGAAATTGCTAAAAAATTACATATATCTAGAAGTTACGTTTCAAGAATTGAAAAAAGAGCTTTAATTAAGATGCTACGTGAATTTATTAAACATAATAATATATAAACTTTACATATTTTGTCTAAAAATATTGTAAAATTACTAATATTTGATAAAATATAGTTAGCAAAGGAGAAAATAAGATGAATGAAAGATATTTAATTTCTTATTATAATGCTAAAGG
>CAZDPZ010000039.1:0-1310 GCA_964507635.1 uncultured Clostridium sp. | reverse complement strand
TATTTATATCCTTCTTCAAGTGCATATGAAAATGATTTAGTGAAAAAGTATAAAGACACTAAAGAATTAGGACTATTATATGATTTAGAACAATTAGAAAATGGTACTTATGTAATAAAAGATGGAAGTAAATACTTTGATGTTTCTAAAGCAGTAAAAAATCCTAGTTTCACAGAACAATATGGTGATGAAATTGTAGAACTTATTGGTAATAAAGATAATTCATATACATTAGTTAATGAACAATTAAAAAAATAGTTATTAAATTAACTATTTTTTTTATCATATTTTGCTTTATTAATAGATACTTTCATATCAAATTCATTTATTTTAAGTTCACACTCTGATTTAGATTCAGTTATAGATAAAGCTAATATTTCATTTGATATATATTTATTAAATTCTTTTATAGCGTTTGTTATTTCATCGGGAGCTTCATAAGTCATACTTATTCTATCACTAATATCAAATCCACTTGTTTTTCTTAAATTTTGGACTTTAGATACTATTTCTCTTGCTATGCCTTCATTTATTAATGATTGAGATAAAGAAGTATTTATAACAACAGACTTATTATTTAGTGTTATGGCCTTATATCCTTCTTTAGCATTAAATACTTTCATATAATATGTTCCATCAATATTATAATCAATTTTATCATAAGTAAGTGTTAATTTACCCGATTCAAGTATTTTAGCGTCTTCTAGAGTTATACTTGAAAGATAATCACTAAACTTAGATAAATTACTTCCTAATATTTTTCCAATCTCTTTAAAGTTAGGTTTATATTTTATTTCAAAATATTTATTTATATCTTCTTCCCATGAAACTTTTTTAACATTTAATTCGTCTTTAAATAATAATTCAAACTCACCTAATAAAGATTCATATTTCTTTTCAAAAATAACTTCACTTATTGGTTGTCTAACCTTTATTTTAGCTTCTTCTCTTAAGTTTCTAGCATAACTAATTAGTTCTATTACATCATCCATCTTTTCTTCAATTTCTTCATTAATATGTGACTTATTTACTTTAGGATAATAAGATATATGTACACTTTCTTCATCAGTTAAATTTCTATATATTTCTTCACTTAGAAAAGGTGTCATAGGAGCTATTAATTTAGCTACTCCACATAATACTTCATAAGTAGTTTGATATACAGATTTCTTAGATATATCTAATTTAGTACCCCAGAATCTTCTTCTATTTCTTCTTATATACCAATTAGATAATTCATCATAAACAAAATCTTGAATTAAATGAGTGACTTTATTCAAATCATACTTCTCCATTTCACTAGTAATATT
>CAZDPZ010000038.1:0-8984 GCA_964507635.1 uncultured Clostridium sp. | reverse complement strand
TGTTTCATTTACATCTTCTGTATAATATAATCCTTTTCCATTAGTATCTGAAGATATTGCATCAAAATTAATTCCTGTACTTGCACTTACATATGTAGAAGAAACACTGTCTGAGTATGCTATTTCTGCTGTTAGCATTTTTGTTGTTAATGTAGGATATATTAATTCTGAAAAATGAAGAGTACACCCTGTGGTATTGTATAATGGTGTTATTGATACCGTGTTAGATTGCGTTGCCCATGTTACTGTTTCATCATTAGTACATGTTGCTGAATCTAAAACATACTTTTTTGTATTATTTAGACTATCAACTTTTATATCATCAACGTATAATGCTAATATGTTTACATCGTCACTAAAATAAGATTCTGTAATAAAAGTATATCCATTACTTATCGTTACATCCGTTAATGAATTCGTAATATATCCTCCACTTACTTTAAGTGTTACAGTGATATTATTTGAACTTGAATTTGTTACTTTGATGTTTATTTCTTTTGAATTAGATATTGTACCACTTGGTTCATCTCCACTACTTTGATTATATTTAACATTAATATTTTCATTTGTTAAGTACGTTAGTTTATAATATGATGAGACTGAATCTAATGAACTAATATCTATCTTATATTCTGTTTCGCCTGGAGAAACAGTCATATTACTTGTTAAAACATTATCAATTAATATTTCATATTCTAAAGAACCAAAATACATTTGTGTAACTTTATAAGATCCTGAAGAAAATATAAAAGATGAATAAGATATTGAAAGCGTAACACACACCAAAATAAGTATTATTGATACTAAAATATACTTTTTAGATATATTATTTAACACTTCCAATATTTTCATATTTTAATTGTAACAAACTTATACTATTTTGTCAATATTTTTTATTTCATATTTTTATATATCATCATGTACTCTTCATTTGAAAGATTTTCCATTAATTTGTTTAATGTGTTTGCTGGAATATCAAACTTTTCTATTAGTGATTTACTTTCTTTTTTAGTCATTTTCCCATCATGAACTTTTACAAATTCTATCATAGATTCCATTAAATTGTTTTTAAGTTTTCTATTTCTATTAAAAAACATTTCTCTAAACATAAACATTTTAAAATTATTATATAATTCTTCTTTTTTTATAGGAGTTAATTTTATCATACTAGACATTACTCTAGGAGAAGGATTAAAGCATTCTGGCGTAATATCTCTTATTTTTTCTACCTTAAAAAAGCAATTAGTAAGTAAAGATAATTTATTTAATTCTTTTTCAGTAACACTATCTGCAAATCTTTTTCCAACTATTAATATACTTTCTTTGAATTCACATCTTAATAATTTCTCAATAAATGGTTCTGTTATTGAATAAGGAAGAGATGAGATTATTTTATCACATGGTGGTATAAATACATTTAATGCATTTCCATATATAACATCAACATTATTATTTTTATCCATTAAAACATTAAGAAAATGTTCTAAATTTCTATCTATTTCAACACAAGTTAAATGATTAACTTTTTTAGCTATAATACTTGATAACTCACATTTACCAGGTCCTATTTCAACTACATCATCAGTTATTTTTAAGTTTGCTGCATCAATAAAATCATTAATAGTTCCTTTATCAACTAAAAAATGTTGATCTAAATAATCGGTATCTTCTTCAAAAAAATCATCTTCAAAATCCATATTTCCTCACTTATTAAAATATATTTCTCCATTTAATAATTGTTTATATCTTTTCATTTTCCTTCTTCTTTTTGAATCTGTAAACAAAATTGATGAAGCAACTTCCCAAAGTGCTACCCATCCAAAAACTGTTAAAACTTGATTAAAAACCTCTCCAATAAAATCAGTGAAAATATATGAACAAATTATAAAGAATGTACCCATAATGAATAAGAAAAACTTTCTAATATCACTACTTCCACTTTCATACACTAATTCATTTAAGCATTCTCTATATTCTTTTCTTATAATAGAAATATATCTTACTTCATCTTTTGAACTAACTTTAAACTTAGTATTAAACTTTATTATTACTTTTTTATCTATACTTTTCCCTAAAATCTCATTAAAAATATAATCTCTTAATTCTAAAGACATGGTTTCTTCATTATACTTACTTACTAAATATTTTTTTTCATTTATATCAACTTTTATTTCTATATCTTCCATATCTTTTCTCCGTTTTGATTATATCATTTAATTAAATAAATTAAAAGGTTTTCTATCAGGAATATCTAATTCAAAAATCATATTTTCGTCTTTTGTAGGATGTTTAAATTCTATTTTAGATGCAAATAAAGCTATTTGCTCTCCAACCTTAGCATTAGAATTATATTTTTGATCGCCAAATATGGGATAACCATAATGAGATAATTGTACCCTTATTTGATGTGATCTTCCTGTTTCAAGATTAATTTCTATTAAAGACATATCTTTTATAGTATTAATTAATTTGTAATGTAATATAGCTTCTTTTCCTTTTGAATCTACCTTTACTATATTATTTATAGTATCCTTTAATAGCTTATCTTTTAAAGTACCTTCAGAATCAATAATACCATTCACTACCGCAATATAAGTCTTTTTAAATTCATGATTTCTTATTTGCTCTGATAATCTTGAGGCACACTTACTAGTTTTAGCAAAAACCATTATTCCACCTACAGGTCTATCTAATCTATGAACTAATCCCAAATATACATTTCCGGATTTATTATATTTGATTTTTAAATAATTTTTCAACATTGACAAGAAATCTTCATCTTTACTTGAATCTTCTTGTACTGGAATATTTATATTTTTTTCTACTACAAGTAAGTGATTATCTTCATATATTACATTTATATCATTCATATTTATATACCTTTAATCCATGATTTATTAATGATTTAATAGTCACATTTCCACTTTTTAATTCATCCATCATTTTAGTCATAACTCCACTTTTCCATTTTAAAAATATATTATCACTTTTCATACAAGGCAAATAATATGTATAACTATCATCTTTATATATTTCTTCTAATGCTTCTGCACAAATTTCCGTCGTATCCACTATAGTGTAATCTTCTTCTTCTTCATTAGGTTTATATTTTAAATAACAAATAGTTGTTATAATTAACAAAATTGTTAATATAATAACAGTTAAAATTATCTCTTTTTTCTTTTTACTCATTTATCCACCTAGCACATACCCCACAAGGCAAATACATATCATTATTAGCTATTTTAAGCCCTAATTCATCAACTTCAACAATACCTTTATTAAATCTTTTTGTAATACATGTATTTACAACATTTTTTAATATTTCAGGAGTTATTCCTTTAGTATAAGAACTAATTATAATAAATAGTGGATCGTCACTTAATATATTACAGCATTCACTTATTAATTCATTTAAACTATTTTCAAATTTCCACAATTCTTTAGCAGGCCCTCTACCATAAGTAGGTGGATCCATAATTATTGCATCATACTTGTTTCCTCTTCTTTTTTCTCTTTCTACAAATTTTAAACAATCATCACAAATATATCTTATTTTATTATTATTTATATTTGATAAAATAGCATTTTCTTTTGCCCAATCATTCATTCCACTTGATGCATCCACGTGTACTACTTCACTCGCACCTGCACTTGAAGCAGCTATAGTAGCGCACCCTGTATATGCAAATAGATTTAATACTTTAACATTCCTTTTTGAATTCTTAATCTTATCCATTATAAAATCCCAATTTGCTGCTTGTTCTGGAAATATTCCTGTATGTTTAAAACCAGTAGGACTAACTTTAAAAGTTAAATTTTTATAATTAATTGTCCAAAACTCGGGTATTTTATTTTTTGATTCCCAGTATCCTCCTCCAGTATCACTTCTGTGATATATAGCATCATAATTATTCCATATATTTTCTTCTTTATGTGTCCATAATGCCCATGGGTCAGGTCTTCTTAATATTATGTCTTTCCATCTTTCTAACTTTTCGCCATTTCCGGCATCAATACATTCATAATCTACCCAGTTATTACTTACTAACATTACAAACTCCTTTCTTTATTATTAATAATCATGTTATATGTATCATCTAGCAATTTATTATTACATCCTTCATATCCATTATTTTCAATATGCAACGCGTCATCACAATCGAAAGGATATGCACTTACAACTAATCCTTTGTTTTCATAACATAATCTTAAAAAAGTCCTTATATATTTATCACTAATATTTCTTTGTAATAAATCATTTTCTTCAATTAAATCTTCTAATTTTAATTCTTTTGTTTTATCATTTTTCACTTTAAGTTCTGAAACCCTTATTTTACTATTGTATCTAACACTTCTAAAATAAGGAGCAACTATTTTCTTAATACCTTTATTTTCTAATAAAGCCATTGTCATATTTAAAACTATTAAAAATGAAGCAGTAATATCATTCAAAGATTCATCTTCATCTTCATTTGTAGGAACTTCTCCTATTTTATATAGTTTTCTATTAATTCTTTTTTGATATGATGTTTCATCAAAATCTCTTCCACTTCTTTTTCTTTCATTTTGAACGGCATATATATAAGCAGTATCTCCCTGCAAACCAAGTCTTACAGTTGGAAACTCATAATAACCTTTATCAAATAATCTAAATACTAATGAATAAGGTGTCTCATTAAATATATTTTCTTTTTTTAAGGTACAATATACATTATCATCTAAAATATTTGAATAACCAATATTTACTCTTTGATCATAATAATTATCTAATGTTTTATCTTCCATAAAATCTATTTTTCTTCTTATATATCTGATGGGATTAGTAAAGTCTTCTCCTCCAGCATCAGCAAAAAGCATTCCTAGTATTAATTTAATATCCATTTGATCATAAAAATCTCTAGCTTTTTCAACATATTCAATTAAGCATTCATCAAACTCACTTTTATTATTAATTACTAAACAAGGTGGTACTTTATTAGTCATAGTATAGTCTGAAATATTTGTTATTTCTCCTTCAATATTAGTATTAAATAATATATTAAGTTTTCCGTCCATTGCTTGAACAGAACCATCTAGTGCTTCTTTAATAAATTTTTATAAAAAATCTCTAGTATATCCATAAATAAACTCCTAAATGTATTATAACACACTTTTATTGTCTAATATATTATGTTAAACTTATTATGGTGTAAACATATGAATGAAAGAATAAATAATTATTTAGATAAAAATGGATTAATTAATACTTTTCCATCTAAAAAGAAAAACAAAATCATTGTTTTGAATTACATTATTAAATCATTTGATGAAAATAAAATATATAATGAAAAAGAAGTTAATGATATTATAAATAATCTTACATCATTTAAAGATCAATCCACAATCAGAAGAGAATTATATGATAATTACTTAATAGATAGAAGTAACGACGGAAGACAATATTGGGTGCATAAACAATGATAACAAAAAAACCTATTATTAATGATTTAGATATATCTACATTTGAAAATATCAAAGATGGAGTTTTTGAGTACCTTAAGATTGAAAAAAATAATACAAATAAAATTAGAATATCAAATACAACAATTAATTCATGTATATTTAATAAAATAAATTTTGATAATATTGAATTATATGATGTTGAATTAATTGATGTTATATTTAATAATTGTAATATTTGTAATAAAATATTTGATAAAAAAGCAATACATAGAGTAGAATTTAATAATTGTAAACTTGATGGATGTTCTTTTGCTAATGGATCACTTAAAAATGTTTTGTTTAATAACACAGTAGCTAAATATATTAATTTTTATGAAACTAAAATAGAAAATGTTAAATTTGTTCAAAGCAATTTTTCTAATATGTATATGACAGAAACAAAAATTAAAAATATTGAATTTGATAAATGCAATTTATCAGAAAGTGAAATAACTAATACTAATCTTTCTAAAGTTGGTTTTTCATCTTCTACAATAGATAACATAAAATTTGATTTATTCTCCTTAAAAGGTATCGAAGTAAACATGTATCAAGCTATGGAATTGTCTAAATACTTAGGAATTGTTATTAAGTATTAAATTTCACTCTATCCTTACGAACACTCATTTGACTATTATATACTTTTTTGATATAATATGAAACTTGTATAGGAGTATATATGGGAGAAACAAAAGAAGTAGCAAAAAAATATTTTCCAGAATTGTTTGATGAGGATGATCATTTATTATTTAATAGAGCATCTATATTAAAAGATATTTACACACTACACTTTTCAAATAGAAGTGGTAATTTTTCTAACTCTGAAATTAATTTAATTAATAACGGATATAACTACATAGAAAATGCTAAAAAGACAAAATCAAAAGCAAGAAAATTATTTAATAAACCATATCAATTCCAAGAACTATATATAACTTTATTAAATGATTTAAAAGAATATAGATTTTCAGATAATGTATTTTATGAATCCACAGGTTATAATCAAAATAAAACATCTGATAATATTACAAAGGAAATAACGAATTTTAATGGAGCAATACTACCTATATTAAAAAAAGTAGATACATTTGTAGATAGTGTTAAAAATAATAATGAATGTTCAACATATGAGATAAAATTATTATCGAAACTAGTTTCTCTAGCAGAAGAATTAAATTCTCTTCATTTAGAAATAAATGAAGCAAAAAAAGAATATCATTATTCATGGTCTTCTCATAAATATAATGTAGGAGTTTCAAATACTGAAGTAGGTACTAAAAAAAGGATATGGAAAAAAACGAGAAACAAATTATGTCACACTATTATAAACTTTATTAAAGAAATGTGCGAATTAAATATAGTTATGTATTATGAATCATTTGATTACAGTAATACTGATTATGGATTAGATAGTAGTGTAATAGAACAATATAGTGCGTATAACAAAGCTCATAAAAATGTATTAAATAGTAAAAATTATTATTGTTATTTAGATGATGAAGAAAAAAAAGAAATACAGGAAGAAAAAATTCAAATGTTATATAGAAGAAAAAATAATTGCTAAGCAATTATTTTTCATTTGTTTTAGAAAACTTAGGTAAAACTTCGGTAAAGTAAGTCCCTACAGGATCCGAAACATCTATAGACAAGTCTTTTCCAACACTTACATTGTATGTTAATTTGTATAATGGTGACTCTTCTGCTTCCCAACTCCTAGCATAAAACAATACAAGAATAGTATTTCCTTCTTTAGTTGGTTCAAAAGTAAAGTATTGTATTCCTCCACTTCCAACTATATCTTCTTCTGTTTCATCAGGTAAATAATTATCCAAAGTTGCTTTGATTATACCCTCTTCCGTAGTTTCATAGTACCATTCATATCCAGTAGTTGGATTACTATCTAGCGATATCTCTATACTACTAGTAGAAGTTTCCTTCTTACTACACCCTACCAAAAGTAAAACTAAAATCAATAAAACATATCTAAATTTATTCATAATCATCCTTTCATATCTATTATATCACAACCGTTAATAAAAAAATAAAACTCGTAGCATAATTTTATTTAATTTAAGCATAATATTCATGTGTATTAATAAAATATATTGGTGATAAATATGAAAATTAATTATAAAAAACTCATATTATATATACTACTTACATTTTTAATAGGTAGTTTCTTTGCTATATTTATTAATGATTACAATACATATAACAATTTAAATAAAATAATTAATGTTCCCTCTATTGTATTTCCAATAGTATGGAGCATATTATATTTACTAATGGGAATATCTCTATACATAGTGTCAAAAAGTAATAATATAGATAAAAACAGAGCAAAAAAAATTTATTTTTCCCAATTGATTGTTAATTCATTGTGGACATTAATATTTTTCAAATTTAAACTATATATTTTATCATTTATATGGATACTATTATTAATTGTTTTAGTTATCATAATGATAATAAAATTTTATAATATTAATAAAAAATCAGGATTATTAAATATTCCTTACTTGATCTGGCTTATATTTGCTTCCATACTTAGTTTGTCTGTAATTATATTAAACTAATGTGTTATTTTTTATAATATTTAACTTCTTATAATTTAAATATTCAACTTTATATCTAAATTTATTTATTCTATTTAATTTTTCTTTTTCTTTCGTATAATACCCTTTTGTAGTTTTTAACATATCAAAAAATTGAAATAGTGTTGGTGGATAATTATATTTTTCTTTTCCAATTTTCTGCTTAAACCATCTCTTTATAACACGTGAATAAACGATAAATCTCGGAATATTAATATAGTATATTTTATCACTTTCATCTAAACCTTTAATAAATATTTTTCTTCCTACATCTTCAATAATCCAATTTTCTTTTTTCAAAATATTATTAAATTTATCATTAATTAAAGTATCACTTCTACGAACATGGTTATGTTCATCATCAAAAATTATGAGATCTAATTCATAATATGGTATGTTATATTTTTGACTAAGAGATTTTGCCAAAGTAGTTTTCCCACTACCAGTTGGTCCTATAATATATATTTTCATAAATTCCTCTTTGAATAACATAATTATACTATAAAGATGAACATATAAAAAGTACTTTTTCGTTTATATAATATGAAATTATAAGACATATCAATACATTTTTCACGAAAAATTAAAATAGAAGATTTATATACAAAATCGGAAAAAACAAGTTATATTAGTCAGAGATTTAGCGGTTCTATACAATATAGAAACAAGAATTATTAACCGAAATGTCAAAAGAAACGATGAAAGATTTTCAATCAAGTTTTTTTTAGTTTACTAAAAAAGAATATGAGTATTTAAAATTTCGATTTAACTGGTCTCAATTTAAAGTATAGAAAACAATACGATAATTTGTATATTTTAATTAATAAATCATTTCAAGATAGATTTATTATTATATGAAAATTGATTATTTTCGTACAAAAAAACTCAACTTTTATAGTTTGAGTC
>CAZDPZ010000037.1:0-9079 GCA_964507635.1 uncultured Clostridium sp. | reverse complement strand
AATTATACTTTTATGTCTTAAATACCACATTTTTACTTGACAAAGAGGACATAATAAAGTAAAATATTTATTGCAATTAGGAAATGCAGGTGTAGTTTAATGGTAGAACTTCAGCCTTCCAAGCTGCTAACGTCGGTCCGATTCCGATCACCTGCTCCAAAATGATAGGAAACTCGGAACAATTATTCCCGAGTAGTAATAGATGCTAACAGAAATGTTAGTTTTTTGTTGTGAAAAGGAGTGATTTTAATGTTAACAATAGAAACTAGAGAGTTAAAAATGTCTTCTACTCTCAAAAAGAAAATAGACATGATTGGTAAATTTACTAATATTACGCCAATTATTAAAAATGGTTGTGTGAAAAGTGTAATGAATACTAATATTGCTTATGCAATGCCACACATCATAAGATTTAAAAACATAAATTATCTCATTTTTGATGAGTGTGATGATGTTTATGTTAATGATATGCACCATAAGATAAAATTCAAAGATTTAGAAAGGCATGTAAAATCAAGCTAATTTGTAGACAAATCATAAAAAATAAGGTATTATAAACAGCAATAAATGAGCAGTATCATCGTTTGCTATTGGGGGAATAATGATGAAATCGAATATTAAAAATAATTGTTTATATTATGAAGAGTCGAAAGAATTAGTTTGTAGGAATTCTTTTGGCTCTTTTTTTAAAAAGTAAAGGAGTTGAAATAAATGAATGAAAGTAAAAAAATTGCTGGTATCTATATTAGGGTTAGTACTGAAGATCAAGCTCGTGAGGGATTTAGTTTAGATGAACAAGAAGAAAGATTAAAAGAATTTTGTAAGTTCCAAAGGTATGAGATATTTAAAGTTTATAAAGATGCTGGTGTTAGTGCTAAAAATGATAAAAGACCTGCTTATCAAAATATGTTAGATGATGCTAAATATAAAAAGATAAATGTAATCGTGGCATTTAAACTAGATAGACTAACAAGAAGTGTGTTTGATATAGAAAAGTTAATGAAAATAGTAAATGACTTAGAATGTGATATTGATTGTCTAGCTGATGAATCAAACACCACTACTTCAAATGGCAGGATGGTTATGAGGATAATGACTAGTGTATCTCAAAATGAAATAGAAAAGTGTTCTGAAAGAACTAAGGTAGGACTTGCTGGAGCAATTAAGAATGGACATCTACCTAGTAAAACACCACTAGGTTATAAAAGAGAAAATAGAAAACTTGTACCCAATGAAGAAACTAAAGAAATAATAATCAAAGTATTTGATTTATACTTGCAAGGTAAAAGCCATCAAAAAATTGCTAATATCTTTAATAACGAGGGTGTTTTGGGCAAAGTGTGGTATGACTCCACTATTAGTAAAATACTTTCTAACGAGGTTTATAAAGGGGATTATATCCACGGAAAAAGAACTAAACATCCAAGTTATTACAATAATGTTGTTGAGCCACTTGTTAATACTGATAAATGGGAGTCTTGCCAAAGTCAAAAATTAAGAAATGCTAGACATTACGAAAGAACAAGCACTTACTTATTCACTAATAAATTAAAGTGTTCAGTATGTGGATGCTATTTAGGTGGAAAAGCCAGTATAAAGAAAAAACTTAATAAGAAATACTATTATTATAAATGCATTCATTGTGGAATGAATGTCACTGAAAATAAAATTGAAGAAAAAATAATGGTACAAATACTTTCCCTTATAGAATTAGATTCACTTTTTAATAACTACTATACACCATTTATTAAATCTAAATTAGAATATGAAAAAGTTGATTACAAAAAAGAAATAAAAGAACTAGATAAAGAAAAAGATAGAATTAAAACTGCTTATATTAAAGGAATAGTAAAATTAGATGAGTTTGATAACGAACTTAAACAAATTGAATTTAAGAAACGAAATTTAATTCAAAAGCAAAAAGATATTAAGCAATATGAAAATTTAAATTTTACAGTAGATGATTTACTTTTAATAAGAGATAAAAAAGAAATTGATTGTTACTTGCATCCAGAGAATTTTATCAAAACATTTCATAACTGGAATTCACTTTCTAAAGAAGAAAAACAAAAAATTATATCTACTTACATTGATGATATAGAAATTATTAAAGATAAAATTGATGTTAGTATAAATAGCATTAATTATAGAAAATCATTCTATTATGATTTAATTTCATATCGTGACAAATATGATTTTCCACTTGATACTTATACTTATACTGATAAAGAAAATCACAAAATACCATGCTCACAAAATGTTTTAAAAACCAAAAGTGAAGTTCAAGAATATGTACATAAATTAAAAGAAATGTATGATGTTAATTACTATGAGGTTGTACCAAATGATGAATCAAATATACTTGCTTTTTCAACTACTAATAAAGTTGAAAAGATAATCAGAGTAATACCACTTAAAGATAAAAATAATTTTAAAAATAAAACTAAACTAGGTGTTATTACTATCAATTTAAGTGATATAGATTACAATAAAATGTTCGATGATATCTTAGAAAATCAATAGTATTTAGGTCATTATTTATGCATTGTTTATAATCAAAATGTGTACATTTCTTATGATTTGTACTAACAAAAGTTATAGCATTTGTTAGTCTATTTGTATGACAAATTAAAAAAATATAATAAAAACAGCGTTTTTTGTACGACAATTGTGCACTTTTTGAATGACAAATGTCATACAAAACAGAAAACGTTCGACATTATTAATTTTCACAATCCCTTTGTTTTAGGGGTAAACTCGCCACTGGCGTGTTGTTTGTCATCCGCACTTATCCTGATAAAAACAAATATACGAGTTGTGACATAAGTCGATATAAAAACATGAAAAAAATAGCACAAATTTGTGCTATAAAATACTTATTAGTTAATAAACTTATCCATTACAATACCAAGTTCATCACGATTAATCGGTTTTGATAAATAATAATCATAACCACTATTCAAATATTTCTCTTTTGCTCCATCAACTATATCACCGGTTAATACAACAATAGGCGTGGTGAAATTAGATAATGCTTTTAATTTTTTCATAGCATCCGTTCCAGATACTTCGGGCATCATTTCATCAGTAATAATCAAATCATACTTTTTAGCACTTCCCTTGTCAATTAATTCCTGACCACCACTAGCAGTATCTAGTGTTACACCGAATGCTCCAACAAATCTACTAACAATATTTAAATTCAACTTATCATCATCTACTAATAAAACATTTTTATCAACATATTTTTTATTATTCATTTGATTCAATCACATCCTTTTTTATTAATTCTTGATTAACTTTAATTATAAATTCACTTCCAATGTTTTCTTTACTATTAACTTCTATGGTGCCATTCATAAGATCAAGAATTTGTTTTGATATTGACAAACCTAGTCCCATTCCTGGAGTTGTAATATTTTTATCAACTTCGATTCTTCCAAACTCTTTAAATAATTTTCTAACATTACTTGGACTTATTCCGATACCGGTATCTTTAACATTTATTATTAACATGCAATTGTTTGCTTCAAGTTCATTTTTCACAACAATTTTTACATTTCCCTTATTTGTATATTTTATAGCATTATCAACGATATTCATTAACACCTGTTTTATTTTAGTATCATCACCATACAAAGCAGTAGGTAATTTTCCTTTGATTTTAAGTTCTAATTTGATGTTTTTGTTTTTTGCTTTTTCTATTTTTAATTTTATAACCTTATCAAAAACATCTTTTGGGTCATATACTTTATTGTTTAATTTTAATAAACCGGTTTGTAAATTTATTGTATCAATAATATTACGAGATATTTCAGTAACATCTTGTAATATGGAATCAACCATTTCGGCATTATCTTGAACTTCTTCATCTTCGTTCGTCATATTGAAAGAATTAATCCCAATAGCTTTATTCAGCGGAGTCATAAGTTCATGTGACATATTTTTTAAAAATTCATCTTTAACTTGATTCAACGCCTCAGTTTGTTGCTTTGCATAATTCAATTTTGCAATTATTTTCATGTCAGGATTTTCAATTGTAAAATACATCATTATTGTAATAAACGTTTGTGATGCCGTTATTAATAATATTCCCGGATTAATTTCTCTTATGATTAAGTTTAGTATGGCAAGAACTATAAACATAAATAAAGGAATATATTTTTTATATCCAACGCTCTTAATGTTCGGAACTAAGCATGTTAACCATAGTATAACAAACAAGGTATTTATGAAATATAATACATCAGTTGCATTTCCATAAGAATAAACACAAATACCATCTGAGTAATATTGTATTGGCAAAACTATTAATAGGGTAATACCAATTAAACATAGAACAGCAAATATACAAAATAATAAAAATTTGTTTTTTTGTACAAAAATCGAAATAGAATTTTTTCCGTTAAAAGAGATTGTAAATATGTATAGTGAAAAGAGAATATCCCAAACAAATATATATAATAAAAACCCTCTATTGACGATTTCTGTTATAAGTGGAAATATGTCCAATTGTGACACAAAATAAATGCACATTAATTCAAGAGTAATTCCAATAAATGAAGTTACGACTAAACAAATATATATTGTATTTTCCTTATTTAATACTCTCTGTTTGGAGTAATACATTGTTGAAGTTAATAATAAATAAGCAAGACTACATAAAAGAGTTGTTATCCCAACATTCATTTCATCAACTCCTAACTTTATTCTACTTAAAATTATATCATAAAAACATATTATTTTTGCCTTTTTCCAATAATTCTTTCCAATTTTTTGATTTTTGGTGATTCTAATTGGCTAGCTCTGGATTGCAATTCTCTGAAATCGACTTTGCCAAGCCCTGTTAAAGGCAATTTTTCTATTACTTCGTATTCCATTCCCTCGTTGTAATATTCTGGCAAACATTGTTCACACCTTTTTTTTGCGTCACTTAAAATTCGTTCAGTTTGTTCTTGAAATTCTTCTTTTATTGTAATAAATGCTCTTGGAACATTTCCATCACCATTTACACAATCATGTATACCAACAACTTTTGATGATGACACACCATTACAAGAATTGATTACCCTTTCAATCAAACTTGGATAAACTTTAAATCCATCATGTCTTGTTATCATTTCTTTTATTCTTCCATCAACAAATAAAAATCCATCAGAATCAATATGACCCAAATCACCAGTATGAATCCATGTGCTTCCATCACTATGCTTAACTAAAACTTCACTAGTTAACTCATTGTTTTGAAAATATCCAACCATCATATTTGGCGTTTTTAGGCAAATTTCACCTCTCTCATTATAATCAAGTTCATTGTCAGTTGTTTGTTCAGTTTCTTCGTTGAACTCAAAAATTCCCATTGTGCCACCCGGCAAAGGGATGCCAACGCTATCAGATTTAAAATTCCCTAGTTGTTTTACTGCAAAAGCTGATGTTGACTCAGTAAGAGCATATCCCGGATATACTCCTTGTTTTGCACCATGATCTAACAAAAATTGATTAACTGATTCATATAAATCACTACTCATTGCATCTCCACCAACTGCTCCTGCAACTAAAAATGGAACGCCATTTTTTTTAATAAGTTCACTATCATTAATAATCCTATAATGTGCAGGAACGCCAGCTAACCATTGTGGTTGATATTGCATTAAATAATTAGGCATTTTTTTAGAATCTAATTTAGAAATAATAATAGATTTCATACCCGTAACCATACTCATGTGTAGCATCCCACTACCATAAGAAATCCATGGCGGCATCACTAATAAAAATCCTTGATCATGAGAAAATCCAATTCCTGAAGTTTTATATTCCCATGCCATAGCATTATAATTGTCATGAGATAAAACTACTCCTTTAGGAATTCCTGTTGTTCCACCTGTGTGTACAATAGTTAATGGTTGGTCTTTTTGATACAAAGGTAAGTTTCCAAAGTGTTGTTTTTCATTAGAAGGCATGTACCTATTAAAGCGAGTATCTTTTCTTGCTATCATATCTGATGAAAGACCAGTTATTAAAGAAATTGCTCCCAACGTAAAAGGCATTCTTGTGGCTGAATCTCTTAATGAATAATTTATAACATTGGTTGGCATCGTACCCATAGCTTGTCTAACTTTAGATGTAAAAATATTAGTATTTAAAATTATTTTAGAATTTGCTTCTTCTAAATATTCTCTAACTCCATCAGCACTAGTTCTTGGATCAATCAAATTACTCAAAACATGTAATCTAGATAAAGCATACCAATCACAAACAAATTCGGGTGCCATAAGCATAGTTATGGTAGCAACATCATTGGGATTTAATTGTTTGTTTAGAAAAAATTCGGTTTTTTCTTCTACTTTATCAAAAAAATCACCATATCGTATTTGTGTACCTTCGTACTCTAAAGCAATAGAATCTTTTCTTTTTTTATTTTCTTCATAAACTAGATCATATACGTTCATCTTTGGAAAATCAAATTTCTTTGCTTGCTCAGGATAGTATTTTCCCCAGACTCTTTCTTCAGATGGTTTTCTTTTAATATCAATCATCGTATATCCCCCAAACTAAATACTATTATATCAAAAAACTTGTTCTTTTAAACATATTTTTGATTTTTATGCTATGATTATATCAGTTAGTAGTTATTACACTATCATTTATAGCCTTGGTTGTCCTACTACCACCCATTTGGCTCCAAAAGCAAATCTGCTCGAACTTTTATGGTTTGAGTTTTTTTGTATAAAACTATCAATTTTTATATAATAATACAAACGCAAAAAGAAGAATAATAAAAAGTTTTGCGTTTACATCCGCAAAACTTGACATTTCATAATTTCCAATGTATAATTTATATAGAGGTGAATTTTATGCTAATAAGGAAACAATATTTGAACCAGTTAATTGATGGTAAAGATTTAAATTTAATTAAAGTTATTACTGGTGTAAGAAGAAGCGGAAAAAGCACATTGCTTTTACAATTTAAAGATTACTTAATCGATGAAAACGTATCATTAGAAGATATTATTTATATAAATTTTGAAAGTGCCGAATTTTATGATATTAAAAATTACAGAGATTTATACAATTATATAATAAGCAAAATAAATAATAAAAAGACAAAAAAATATATTTTATTAGACGAAGTCCAAAACATACGAGAATGGGAAAAAGCAGTTAACTCCATATTAGTTGATATTAATTCTGATATTTATATAACAGGGTCGAATGCTTATTTACTTTCTAGTGAACTTACGACTCTTCTCGCAGGAAGAGTATTAACAATAAAAATATATCCTTTTTCATTTAAAGAATTTATTAGTGAATATCCATTTAAAAAAGTAGATGACAAATTTGACAAATTTAATAAATATTTAAAATATGGTGGAATGCCGATGATAGTAAATATGAATGATAACGAACAATTGATTACAAATTATTTAAATGATTTAAAAGAAGTAGTGTTAAAAAAAGATGTTATTAATAGAAACAATATCAAAGATATTGTTTTCCTTGATAATTTAATTAAATATATGGCTTCAGTTATAGGAAGTCTTACAAATCCTTACTCAATTGCCGAATTCATGAGAAAGAATGGTAGTACTATTACAAACGAAACCGTAGATAATTATCTTAAAATGCTTGAAAATGCTTACTTTATTTATAGAGTTCCAAGGTATGAATTGAAAGGAAAACAGTTGTTAAAGACTCAAGGGAAGTATTATTTTATAGATAATGGTTTAAAGAATGTAATTGATGGAATTTCCAATTATGATTCTGGAAGTAGTTATGAAAATTTAATATATATAGAATTACTACGAAGAGGATATGAAGTATATATTGGAAAATATGATGACATGGAAATTAATTTTGTCGCAATTAAACCAAATGAAAAAGTTTATTATCAAGTATCAAGAAGTATTCTCCATGAAGAAGTTGAAGAAAGAGAAAAAAAATCATTACTTGCTGTTAACGACAATTATAGAAAAATAATCTTAACAATGGACAATGTTAAGAATAAGCAATTAGATGGAATTGATGTAATTAACATTATAGATTTTTTATTACAATGATACATAATCTATTTATAGATTTAGTCAATTATTTTTTGCATATGAGTCCAGTTATCTCTACAAATGAATATAAGTTGCTAACTAAATAGTTGGCAATTTCTTATTACTTCCTTCAATTATCCCTTCATACTGATATGCATTAATTCTATCATAACTTTTAACTTTATTATCTTTATAATAGTCTAATCCCCTTCAAGTAGAATCTCCACTAGCTATATTTATTATTTTCATTTTGTGACCTCCAAATCAATTATTCAACTCTAAATTTTTCTTTTCTTCTTCAACTACATCAATTAATTCTTGTTCAGTTGGTAAATGTAATTTATAACTGGAAGAAAAGATATTTTTATTGTCTTCTGGCAAAGTATATTTTACCACTGTTTTATTTTTCAATGTAGAAAGTAATATGCCAACTGTTAAATTCTCATCTTTATTTTTTATTTTTCTATCATAATAATTTACATACATTTGCATTTGACCAATATCTTGATGTGTTACTTTGCCAATTTTTAAATCTATTATAACAAAGCACTTTAGAAGTCTATTATAGAATACTAAATCAGGGTAAAAATGATCCTCTTCTAGTGTTAACCTTACTTGCGATCCTACAAACATAAAACCTTTACCTAGTTCAAGTAAGAATTCTTTTAAATGTACTAAAATATTTTTTTCTAAATCAGATTCTAAATAATTTGTATTTTCCTTTATATCAAGAAATTCAAGTACAAATGGATCTTTAACTAAGTCCTTAGAGTTTCTTAATTCTTGTCCTTTTTCTGCTAAAGCCAATATTTTGTTTTTATCCGACGATAAAGCTAATCTTTCAAATAACAGCGAACCAACTTGTCTTTGAAGTTCTCTAACACTCCATCTTGAATTAATTGCTTCATTAGTATAAAAATTTCTTTTACTTATCTCTTCTATCTTTATCAATTCCAGATAATGTGACCAACTTAATTGCGACGACAGTGTTGTCGTAATTGGAAAACAAATATAAAATTTTCTCATCCTTTCAAGATTTC
>CAZDPZ010000036.1:0-9658 GCA_964507635.1 uncultured Clostridium sp. | reverse complement strand
ACATTGCCACACGACAAAAACGTTATCTAAATTAAACGATGCTCTTGCTTTAAAAGCAGCAAATATTGGTGTTGCTATGGGAAGTGGAACAGATGTAGCAAAAGAAACTGCTAAAATGATAATAATAGATGATAACTTTAAATCTATTGTTTCCGGAATAGAAGAAGGAAGAAATGCTTATTCTAATATAAGAAAAATTAGTATAATGCTACTTTCATGTGGACTTGCTGAAGTATTTTTTTTCGTTTTATCAATAATGTTTGATTTACCTATGCCTTTAGTAGCTATCCAATTATTATGGCTTAATTTAGTAACAGATGGTCTTCAAGATATTTCGCTTTCATTTGAAAGGGAAACCGATACTTTAATGATGCAAAAACCTAGAAGTACTAAAGAAAGTTTATTTGAGAAAGAACTTGTTAAACAAATAATAATATCTGGTTTATTTATGGGAATATTAGTATTTGTGGTATGGGTTATTTTAATTAAAGTATTTAATTTAGAAGTTGAACATGCTAGAGCTTATGTTCTTGCATTAATGGTATTTATTCAAAACATTCATGTATTAAATTGTAGAAGTGAAACAAAGAGCATATTTAATAATAGTTTTAAGACAAATCCTTTTGTAATTATTACTATTATTGGTAGTATAATTTTACAAATAATAATAATGGAAGTTCCTTTTTTAGCTAGTTTTCTTCAGACATATCAAATACCATATATTCATCTATTATTGTTATTCTTTACTGCATTACCAGTACTTGCTGTTATGGAATTATATAAGTATTTAAAAAAGAATAAATAGTTACCTTAAAATTGTAATATATATTATTTTATGTTAATATTAATTAAAGGAGTTAAAGTGAATAAAAGTATATTATTATTAATAAATGGTTTTGGAATTGAACAAAGTGATTCATATAATATTTATGATTCAATCTTAATGCCTAATTTAGATCGTTTAACTAAGGATTGTCTTTTTGCTTCAATAAAAAATAAATATTTGAATTATTTCTCTGGTTATAGAAATTTTAGTATTGGAATAGATGAAGCTCTAACTTATAGTTTAATTGATAATAATATTTCTAATAAAGAGTATGAAAAAAACGAGGTATTGAAAGCAATTATGTCTGATGCTTTAGCCTTAAAATCTAAAGTTCATATAATTTGTTATTATGAAAATAATACAACGATAGAACATTTATTTACTTATGTAAGACAAATGTTATTAACACCAGATGTTAAAATATTTATTCATTTAGTTTTATGTCAAGATTCATTAAATGATTATAAAAACATGGCTAACACTTTAACAATGATTAATTATGATTTAGGACAGAGAGTTAGCATAGGGGTAATAAGTGGTCATAATAATTTTAATAACTTATTAGTATTTAAAGATTATATAAAAACTATGGTAAGTGAAGCTGGAGAAAAATGGAAGGACATGAATAAAAAAGTAGAGGTGTTGTTACATTCTAATACGATTCCATCAAATGCTAGAACATTTTGTGTAACTCCAGGATTTAGAATTACCAATAATGATCAAATATTATTTTTTAACTATAATAAAGAAGATGTTAGTAAATTTAATAAAGAATTTGGAATTCAGAAGTATGTTAAATTAGATTTAAATACTATTAAATATTATTCATTATTTCCTACAATTAATGATCAAAATATTCCTTATATGTATAATTATGCTGTTTCTTCAACTTACGCTGTTAATAGTTTAAAAAGTATTAATGCTAAGTGTTTATTACTTGATAAGAAAGATAATATAAATGAAATAAATTATTTATTTATGGGACTTAGAAATGAATCAGACGCATTGTTAACATTTATGCAAACAGATAATGGTTTCTTATATAATGAGACACAAATATTAAATATAATTAAAAAGTATCCACAGGAATTAATAATTATTAATTATGAATTAGATTCATGTAAAACAATAGAAGAAATTAAAGAGAGATTAAGTAAAATAGATTTAATTATTTCTTCACTAGATAAGTTAGTTCAAAGTGGAATAACATTATTTATTTCTTCATTATATGGAATAGAGAAAGAACTATATAATGCTAAGCATGAATTATGTAAAGTTAATTTTTCACAAAGAGTACCACTAGTAATTGATAGTACGAAATATCCTAAAGCTCAATATGCAATAAATGATGGTACGTTACATGATTTATCTAATTCTATATATAAAAGTATAAATAATAGTTATAAAGTATCAGGAATATTAGGAAAGAAAAGCAGTTTCTTTTCATTCTTATATAAGAAGCCAAAGGAGGTAAAATAATATGAAATCACCAACATTCAAAAGGGTATTAGCTTATGCTATTGATTTTCTTCTAGTTATGTTAATAAGTAGTTTATTTTCAAAAATAGAATTACTAAATCCAACTATGGATGAGTATTCTAAAATGTATGATGAGTATGTTAAGTATACTGAAAAATTAAATTCAGTTGATTTAAATAGTCAAGAACTTGTTGATATGAATTACCAGTTATCTAAAAGTGGAATATATATTTCTATTATTAACATAGTAGTTACTTTTTTATATTTTAGTATTTTCCAATATTTCAATAAAGGACAAACAATCGGAAAAAAACTATGTAAAGTAAAAGTAACATCAATTAATAATGAAGTTCCAAAATTCTATCAAATATTATTAAGAACTTTAATAATTAATAGTATATTTATATCTACATTATTAATATTATCATTGTGCATATTAAGTAAGAGTGCTTATAACACTTGTTCTCAAGTATTACAAGTAGTTGATATGATACTAGTATTTTCATCTATAATAATGATATTATTTAGAAAAGATGGAAGAGGACTTCACGACTTAGTTGCTAATACTAAAGTAGTTTTTGATGGTAGTGTTAGCGAAGATGAAATAAAGGAAGCTAACATAGTCGAAGAAAAAACTATAAAAAGGAGTAAAAATGATAATAGGAATAGCAAATGATCATCATGGAATTGAACTTAAAAAAAATATAATTAATTATTTAAATGATAAAAATATCAAATATATTAATTATGGAACAGATTCTTTAGATAACATTGATTATGTTGATTATGCTAAAAAGTTATGTGACAATATTTCTTCATTTGATTTAGGAATATTAATATGTGGAACAGGAATTGGTATGTCTATAGCAGCCAATAAAATTAAAGGTATACGATGTGCTAGAATTGTTAATGCTCATGAAGCTCATTTAGCTAGAGAACACAATGCAGCAAATGTTATTGCTCTTGCCGAATATACAAATGATATAGATGATATATTATTTGAATTAATTAATACATTTCCCTCTACTGAAGAAAGACATGTTAGAAGAGTAAATAAAATTATGGATTTGGAGAATTAAGATGGATAAAAGTTTATTAAAAGTTTCTGGTATAATTTCTATTGTCGTTGGAATACTTTATTGTATTACAATAGTAGGTATAATAGTTGGAATACCTCTTATAATTGGAGGAAGTAAGCTTAAAGAAATATCTGAGTTAAGTGATGAAGAAGTTATAGCAAGAAAAGATACAATAATGATATGGACAATAGTATTCTTTATATTTAATCAAATAAGTGCAATTATATCATTAGTTTTTTATATTAATATGGATGAAATTATTACTAACAAAAATAATAATAAAAATACTAGATCATCTTCAAGTGATAAAGATAAGTATGATAGTCTTGAAAAATTAAAAAAATTATATGATGATAAAGCAATAACTAAAGAAGAATACGAAAAAGAAAAAGCAAAAATATTAGAATAATAACATTTTTTATTGTAATAACATTATTTGTAGTAAGTAGTATTAATAAAGTAAATGAAATATTTAAAGATGAAATAATAGTTGAATCAAAAGCAAAAACGGTTAATTTATTAAATGAAAATATAGATTTAGAAGAGTACGTTATAGGTGTTGTATCTTGTGAAATACCTGCTTCATTTGACATAGAAGCTATTAAAGCTATGGCTGTTTCTGCTAGAACGTATGCACTAAATAAAATGATTAATAATCCAAATTATGTATTAAAAGGAAACACCTCTGATCAATGTTATAATAGTATAGAAGAAATGAAGAAAAAATAGAAAAATAATTATAAAAAATATTATTCTAAAATATCTTCTTGCGTTAATGAAACTAAAAATGAAGTAATGACATATAATGGTGAAGTAATAATAGCATTTTATTTTTCTATATCTAATGGTTATACAGAAAATTCAGAAAATGTTTTTAGTCAAAAATTAGGATATTTAAAAAGTGTTGATTCTTCATGTGATAAAGATTATTCTTATAAGGAAGAAACTAAAGAATATGATATTAAAGAGTTTATGAAAATATTATCACTTTCTACTGAAGAAATTAATATAGATATTGAAAAATATGATACATCAAGAGTAAAAAATATTACTATTAATGGTAAAACATATAAAGGAACTGAATTTAGAAAACTTTTAAATCTTAAATCAACAGATTTTGAAATAGAAAAAAGTAAATCTATGATTAAAATACATACTAAAGGATATGGACATGGTGTTGGAATGAGTCAGTATGGAGCTCAGTGCCTAGCTAAATCGGGTTATTCTTATAAAGAAATATTAAAACATTATTATACTGGTATAGAAATCGTGAATAATTTATAAAAAATAGTTCATTCTAATATTAGGAGAGTGAATTAATGAAAAGTTATTCTAAGTTTATATTACCTAGTGTTTATTTAGGTATAATAGCAGTTATGGTTATGAGTGTTATTTTAGTTTTATCTGGAATAAGTAGATACCTAAATGATAAGACAGAATATAATTTTGCAGTAAAAGGAGTATTTGATGATGAGATGATACCAGTTGTTAAAACAAATACAACTCAAATTATTAAGCCATATAATTCAGATAAAGTATCAATAGGAAAATATTTTTATGATTTTGAGTCAGATGAAACTAAACAAGAGCAAGCTATAGTATATTATGAAAGTACTTATATGCAAAATGATGGAGTTGATTATGTTTCGGATAGTCCATTCGATATAGTGGCTATATATGATGGTGAAGTAATATCAGTAGAAGAAAATGAAATATATGGAAATATTGTAACAATTAAACACACAGATAATTTAACAACAGTGTATAGTAATATTAAAGATATTCTTATTAATACAGGATATAAAGTATCTCAAGGTGAAATTATAGCCACAAGTACTACTACTCAAGATAATAAAAATGCATTACACTTTGAAGTATATTATAAAGGTAATGTTATAGATCCAGAAAACTTATATACTCTTAATATAAATGAATTAAAATAAAATGCAATTATTACTGTGAGTGATAAAATTGCGTTTTTTTATTGAAAATATCACGAAAATGTGTTATTGTTTTCATGGTAGTAAAATTTGTTAATTTAGGAGTTATATATGCTAAATTATGTTGTTATTGATGATAATGAGCATCATAGAAAAAATATTAATGATTTGATCATGTCTTTTATGATGAAAAACAAATTAGAGTTTAATATTAATAATTTTTCTGATTATTCAAAAAGTACTCTACAATATATTAAAAATAATACTTTACCTTCAGTTTATATTATTGATGTAGAACTTCCAAATGGAGATGGAATAGATATAGCAAGAAAAATTAGAAACGAATATAATGATTGGTTAAGTCCAATAATAATTATTACAGCTCATTCTTCACTTTACCCTGATGTATATAAACAACGTTTACAATTATTAGACTTTGTATCAAAAAGTTCTAATACAACTAAAAGTATACTTGAAAATTTAAAAATATGTATAAAAATGTTAAATAAAAACAGAGTGTATAGATATACATATAATAATGTAGAGTATGCAATAACATTGGATATGATTGATTATATACATAGAGATGGAAGAAGAATAAAGATAGTTGCTAAAGATAATACATATTATCAAAATATTTCCATTCAAAAGATTAAAGAACTATTGCCATCTAATTTTAAAGTAAGTACTAAAGGTATGATTATAAATGTAAATAACATAAAAATGATAGATTGGAATAATGGAATAGTTTATTTTAAAAGTGGTATTAAAGTAGATGGAATTTCCATTAGTCACAAAAAGGAATTAATGTCTTATGCAAATAAGTGATTATATTATAACTTTGTTTTCATCAATATTTGTTTCTTTTTTTAACTGTAAGTGTTATGAAAAATTGAGCAACTATAAAATGAAATATAATATTGAAACAATATCAACAATCATATTTTTAGGTGTTATTTATGCATTAAATGGTTGTTTGAATGATAGTACGTATTTCCGAGCCATATTTAATATAATTGCTGCAATACTATCTTATAAAATTATATTTGATGATAATACCAATGTTACTATTATTAAAACTATAGTATCTTATATATTTGTTGCTTTTTTTGAAGTTATTTTTTCATGTATATTAGTTTATACTAACATTATAAACTTGAATCAATTTGATATTCACATATTGTTTAAAAGTGCTTTTTCAATGGGAATATTATTTGTTACGTATTCATTTATATCTTTAAAGAAAGTAAATGTAGAATTAAGGAAGATAATTAGTAAATGTGCTAATGATAAAATTATGGTAGTTATATTGTCGTTTTGCATTATTTTTTTAATTATAATTTCCGCTAAATATATAACTGATTTTTCTGAAAAAAATTATATTAATAATATGCTTTTATTAGTTATTTTTGCAATAATATTATTTATTTCATTATATAATAATTATAAAGCAAAAAAAGAAGTTGAAAAAACAGAGACATTACTAGATTTTATGTCTAAATATGAAAAGATAATTGATGATGATAGGATTAATAGACACGAAATGCTTAATAATTTATTAATATTGAAAAGTAGTGTGGGAAAAAGTAAAAAAGAATACATGGAAATATTAGAAAGTATTATAGCTACTTATGATAAAAAAGGAAAAGAAACAGTAAAAAATATTTATAAATTACCTTCTGGATTAAAAGGAATAATATATTATAAAATAAGAGATATGAAACAAAACAATTTAAATATAAATGTAAATATTTCGAGAGAAGTAACTATTCCACTAGAAAAATTGACTCATAAAGAATATGTATGTTTATGTAAAATAATAGCTATAACATTAGACAATGCAAATGAAGCTTCTAAAGAAAGTGAAGAAAAGGTGGTGTTTATAGATATATATCAAGAAAAGAATAACACATATCTTATAATAGAAAATACATTTGCTAATAAAGTTGATTTAAATAAAGTTAATAAAATGAATTATTCTTCTAAAGGTAAAGGAAGAGGGCTTGGATTATATGTAGCGAACATGTTTTTAAAGGAAAGTAAAAAGATCGAGATGAATCAGTCTATCGATAATAACAGATTTGTAAGTAAAATTATTGTAAAAAAATAGAAGCGTTAAGCTTCTATTTTAATAATGATTCAGGCATTTCTGGTTCATCTAGTATAAATGCCCAACAAGCACTTGATGCTGTTGCTGCAATAAAAGCACCAACGCTTCCTGCTATAGTAGCTAATAGTTTCATGTATTGCTTCCTCCTTTTCTTTTATAATATAAATAATTATTGTATGTTAATCCAAATAGTTTATAACTAATTGGCAAAACAACAATTACTTGTATAAACATTGAAAACATAATAATATTTTGTAATAATGGATTTTTTATAATAATATTAATTATAAAGTAAACAATTGAAGTAATAGCAGTAATAATCTTGTATATTTTTCTTTTTTTTTCATTAATTAAAGGCCTTTTTTTAGTATCAGCAGGAGCATATTTAATAAGCAATATGATCATAATTAATGAAACAATTATTCTTAAATAAAGAGGTATTTCTAAAAATTTTACAATAAGTGGAATAATTACAAATATCAATATAGAAGATATCCAGCATTCAATAGATTTATTAGCGTGTAACCCAAATCCAGTTAATCTCAAAATACCATAAAAGAGAAATATAAGTGATAATTCTTTAGTAGTATGAAGTATAATTGATATTAAATAAATAACAAATATTTTTGTTAAAGTTAAATATAATACTTCAAATCCATATTTTATTTCAGATAATTTAACTTCATCATATTCATTATTATCTTTAATAAAACACATTAACTTATTAATTAAATATTTTTTCATAACTACACTTCTTCTTTGAAGATAATATAAAATATTTAGAGTTATTTTTTGTAAGTTTGTCATTAAATAATATTTAATTATCGCGATTACTAATAAATAGAGTTTAAACTATTAGAAAAATAAGTTTATGACAAAACATTACTACATTATGACATGCGTGAATATTTTGTCGAATTTTTGGTTATTCTTTTTGTTGTTATGAGCAATGTTTTAATTTAAAATTAAGACATAAGAAGGGAAGGTGTTTATGAATAGAGGTCGTGTTAAATGGTTCAATAATGAAAAGGGCTATGGTTTCATAGAATATGAAGGACTTGTAAATGAAGACATATTTGTTCATTATTCAGCTATTAATCAAGAAGGATATAAGTCATTAAAAGAAGGCGATGTTGTAGAATTTACTTTGATTAAAACAAATAAAGGTTGCCAAGCTATTGATGTAAAAGAATTAAAACTTACTGCTATTTAACACATAATGTAAAAGTTATGTGTTTTTTTGCCACTTTAATAGAAATTAAAAAATATTTGTGTTATCCTATACTTAGGAGGATGATATGAAATATAATATTCGTGGGAACAAAGTTAAAGTTACTGATGCTATTAATGATTACATTAAGACTAAATTATCTAAGATGGAAAAGTACTTAGATGATAATGATACTGTTGAAGCTAAGACAATTATTTCGACAAAAGGAAAGAATCAAAAAGTAGAAGTTACAATATGGAGTGGAAAATATAATATTAGGGCAGAAGAAGAAAGAGATGACTTGTATGCATCAATAGATGCTGTAATTGACAAATTAGAAAGACAATTCAAAAAATACAAGGGAAAGATTACTAGTAAAAAGATAAAAGAAGATAAGATGCCTGAAATAGAAGAATATTTTGAACAGAATGAAACTATCGTAAGAAGAAAAGAAATATTTTTAAAACCAATAGATGAAGAAGAAGCAATTACTCAAATGGAATTATTAGGACATTCATTCTTTATATTTAAAAATGTTGATACAGATAAAATAAATGTTTTATATAAAAGAAAAGATGGAGATTACGGAGTAATAGAAGCTAATTAGAAAGATATTAAAAATCTTTCTTTTTATTTATAATATGATATAATATTTCCTATGGAGATGATTATATGAAATTATTCAAAAGTTTATTTGATTATGAAACAAAAGAATTAAAAAGAATAAAAAATATTGTTGATGATATAGAAAAATATGATAGTGAAATGTCTAAGTTGAAAGACATTGAATTTAAATCTAAAACAGAAGAATTTAAGAAAAGAATTAATAATGGGGAATCTTTAGATGATATATTACCTGAAGCTTTTGCATTAGCTAGAGAAGCTTGTTTTAGAGGGTTAGGCGAAAAACCATTTAGAGTACAACTTATAGGTGGAGTTGCTATACATAGAGGAAATATAGCTGAAATGAAAACTGGTGAAGGAAAAACTTTAACTACAGTTTTGCCGGCTTAT
>CAZDPZ010000035.1:0-9682 GCA_964507635.1 uncultured Clostridium sp. | reverse complement strand
TTACGCCAATATCCAAAAAGAATGTGTGATTATTGGCGTAAATGAACGACTAGAAGTATGGGCTATAGAAGAATTTGATAAATACCTAAAAGAAAGTGCTTCTACACTTGAAGAAATAACTGAAGGATTATTTGATAATGAAAATTATGAAGCATAAAAGTGTATTACTTGAAGAGGTAATTGATAATTTAAGAATTAAACAAAATGGAATCTATATTGACGCCACAGTTGGATATGCTGGTCATTCAGGCGAAATATTAAAAAAATTGAATAAGAAGGGGTTCTTATTCGCCTTTGATCAAGATATTGAAGCAATAGAGTATTCAAATAAGAAGTTATCTAAAATCTCAAATAATTATAAAATAATAAAAAGTAATTTTTTATATATTAATGATTATGTAGATAAGAAAGTAAATGGGATATTATTTGATTTAGGAGTAAGTAGTCCTCAATTAGATGAGGATGAGAGAGGATTTAGTTTTCATAAAGATGCAAAGTTAGACATGAGAATGGATAAAGACAATAGTTTAAGTGCATATGAAGTAGTAAATGATTATTCATATGAAAGATTAGTTAAAGTACTCTATGAATATGGAGAAGAAAAATATTCTAAACAAATAGTAAAAAATATTATTAAAAACAGACCAATATCTAATACATTAGAGTTAGCAGAAATAATTAAGTCTAGTGTTCCTATAAAATATAGAAATATGACTCATCCTGCAAGAAAAACATTTCAAGCTATAAGAATTGAAGTTAATCATGAATTAGATATATTATCAAGTTCATTAAAAAAAGCATTTGATTTACTTGATATAAATGGAATTATGTGTGTTATTACATTTCATTCATTAGAAGATAAAATAGTATCAAAAGTATTTAATGAATTATGTAGTGATGAAAAAGGAACTTCAAAATTGCCAATTGTTCCTGAAGAATTAATGGCAAAAGCAAAAAAGATAGCAAAGATAGTTCCAAGTGAAGAAGAAATAATAGAAAATAATAGATGCAGAAGTGCTAAATTAAGAGTTATTGAAAGGATAAGATAGTGAAACAAAAAAGAATAGTAAAAGTAAAGGGGGAAGGATTTCTAAAAGTAGGAATCATTGTGTGCCTAAGTTTATTTTTATTATCTAATTTTGTACTAAGTGCTAGTGTTCAGTCAAGTAATGCTGAGTTACAAAGACTAAAGACTAAAATAGATACTCAGGAAAAATTAAATTTAAGTATGCAGATGAAAATAAATGAATTATCTTCATTAGATAATGCATTAGAAGTTGCTAGTACCTTTGGTTTGGAGTATAATAATAGTAATATTAGAGTAGTTTCAGAATAGAGGTAAATCATGAAAAAAACAAAAATAATTAAGATTAATATAGTTTCTATAATTATTGTTGTTTTTATTTTTGCTATAATAATATTTAAATTAGTATATGTTTCAGTTGTTAATATTAAAGTAGGAAATACAACTATTACAGAATTTGCTAATAATAGAAATACAACTAAAAAAACAATAAATGCTAAAAGAGGATCTATATATTCAAGTGACAACGAAGTACTAGCTAAAGATGTAAATAGTTATACTGTTATAGCATATTTAGAACCTTCTAGAACAAAAGATGAATCAAATCCACAGCATGTCACTAATAAAGAATATACTGCTAAGATGTTATCTCCTATAATTAATATGAAAGAATCAACCATTTTAGCATTATTAAATACTTATAATGAAACATGCAATGAAGATAAAAGTGTATGTACTAAAAAAGTGCCATATCAAGTTGAGTTAGGTCCTGGAGGAAGAAATATTACAGAATTATTAAAGGATCAAATAGATGATTTAGATTTACCTGGAATAGATTTTATTCCTAGTACTAAAAGATATTATCCTAATGGAGATTTTTTATCCTATACTTTGGGATATGCAAAATTAAATAGTGAAAATAATTTTGTAGGTGAGATGGGAATTGAAGCGTATTATAATGATGAATTAACTGGAACAAATGGTTATATTGAATATCAGACTGATAGAGAAGGGTATCAAATGACAAATACTCCAACTATTGAAACTTCAGCAGAAAGTGGAAATGATATTTATCTTACAATTGATACAAATGTTCAAATGCTTACTGAACAAGCAATGAATATTATTGAAGCCTCAAAACCTGAATGGGCAACTATTTCAGTAGTAAATGCAAAAACTGGTGAAATATTGGGTGTATCCTCAAGTCCGAGTTTTAATAATAATAGTCTTAATATTACATCATATTATGATCCTTTTGTTTCATATGAATATGAACCTGGTTCAACTATGAAAGTATTTAGTTTTATGGCGGCTATGGAAGGTGGAATATATGATGGTACATCAACATATAAGAGTGGTTCATTAAAAGTAGATGATGCAACTATAAAAGATTGGAATAAAAAAGGATGGGGAACTATTAGTTATGATGAAGGGTTCATGGGTTCTTCAAATGTAGCAGCATCTAAATTAGCTTTAAGTCTTGGAAGAGCTAAGTTGAAAGATTATTACACTAGTTTAGGATTTGGTAAGCAAACAGGTATTACTCTTCCTAACGAAACTAAAGGCACAATTGATTTTAAGTATAATACAGAAGTTGCTAGTGCTTCTTATGGACAAGGTATTAGTGTAAGTGCCATTCAAATGGTTCAAGGATTTACGACACTTGCTAATGATGGAGTAATGCTTAAATCATATATAGTATCTAAAATTGTAAATAGTGAAACAAATGAAATAATATTACAAAATGAAAGAACAGAAATTGCTAAAGTCGCAAGTAGTGAAACTGTAAATAATATGATTAAACTTATGAGAGGAGTAGTTGATGGAAGTGCCTCTATGTCAACAGGAACAGGATATTATTTAAAGGGATATGATTTAATTGGCAAAACTGGAACTGCAGAGATAGCGTCTTCTTCAGGTGGCTATTTAACTGGTTCAAGAAATAATATAAGAAGTTTTGTAGGTATTTTTCCAGGTGAAGATCCTCAAATTATTATATATGTAGCGGCATCTAAAATGACAAGCGCAACATATTTAAAAAAAGCAGTTAAATCTCTTGTACAAGATGTTTCAACATATTTAAATATTTATAATACAAATACATCTTCAATTGTAGAAACAAAAACAATAGATAGTTATATAAATAAAGATACAGAGTTAACTAAAAAAGAATTAAAAAGTGAATCATTAGATCCAATAGTTATTGGCGATGGAAATACTATTATTTCTCAATATCCTATAGAATCTACAAAAGTAAGTAGTAATTCTAAAGTATTTTTGCTTACTAATTCGCAACAATATAATATGATAGATATTACTTCATGGTCTAGAGGGGAAGTTAATATATTAGTTAATTTATTGAATTTAAAAGCTTCTTATGAAGGGTACGGTTATGTTAAAAGTTATTCAATATTAAATAATACTTTAATTAATAAAAATGATGTTTTAAATGTTATATTAGAACCAAATTATAAAGATAAAGATGATCAATAAATCATCTTTTTTTCGACAAATTATTCATTTTATTTATTTTATAATAATAATGAGGTGAATAATGAGAACATTTTATTTATTTGAAGTAAAGGAAAATATTTTAAAACATTATAAAAATAGTTATGAAGAATTATATTCATTACTTGAAAAAATACATTATTTAAAAACAGAAGATATTATACTTGGATTTAATATATATAGTAAAATAGTAAACCCAATTAATAAAGAACTTATTAATGAATATATTAAAAAACAGAATATTGAAAAAGAAAATTATATATGTTATGAAAATACACATACAATTAATGATTATTATTTTAATGAATCTTCTGAGTTAATAATAAATAACTCTCACATGAAGATTAAAACTAATAAAAATGTTCCTTCTTTCTTTTATGATATACGTAAATTCGATAATATTTTTGTATGTGATTTTGATAATAATGATTATTTTATATTAAAAGATACTATATATAATGGTTGTATAGTTGTTTGAAATTATGCTATAATTAATTAGGAGGAACGAACTATGTGGATGGATATATTATATATTACCATTGGATTAATAGTAGGACTAGTAGCTGGATTCTTAATTGCTAAGAAGGTATTTCAAAAGCAATTAAAAGATAATCCACCAATCAATGAAGAAATGATTAAAACATTAATGAGAGGTATGGGAAGAAATCCTAGTCAAAAACAAGTTAATCAAATGATGAAACAAATGCAAAGATTTCAATAAAAAGTGACTATTTCTAGTCATTTTTGAATGTAACTCTATATATACTATATATATCATTATTTTTTGTAATAAACATATAGTTTCCAATATATTGTATTACATTATTAAATTCAATAACTTTGGCTTTATTTTCGTAAATTGTTAATACGTTATCATTATTTATTGTAAATGTATATCCATTATCAAAATATACATTTTTAGCATCATACATATTAGATTCTATTTTATTTTTCATATATATATAAAAGTACTCATATTTATTTAATGTTTCATTATATAAAGAAATCATAGCTATATTATTAATAGTATTAAATACTTCTACATAATAAGTATTATCTTTTAAAGTATTTATTTCATAATTATAATTATAATTATAGTTATAGTTATTATCATAGAAAGTGATTATGATTTTTTCTTCATTTGTTTTTTCATAGGAATAATATATTCCATCTAAGTTATAAATTTGAGTATCAATCTTTTTATCTATTCCTTTATTATTTATTATATATGAATAATAATGTGTATCTTTATATGTTATTAAGTAGACTTCATTATTTTCTTCATTTACTTCATAAAATGAACTATCAATTTCACATATATTATTATATTTATTATCCATAATATTTATTTTTTTATCTTTAATTAATACTATATAATTATCTAAAATAACTATATTATCATATTCTGTATTTACAAATGTTTTATTATTTTCATTAATTATTCCATATTTATTATTTTTAAATACTACAAGAGCATTTTCATATGGATATATCTGATCATATATACAATCTATTTTTATATTCCCAGAATAATCTATTATTCCATATTTGTTAGAATCATTGTACACTACTAAAAATGAGGGGCTTACATAATAATACTCATTATAATTTATAAAGTATTTATTAGAAATATTAGTAATACTATCATCATATAAGCTCAATATACTAAATGTATTATTATTTTTTATAGTATTCACTAGAATAAAATTATTACAGCTATTTTCGTTTTCATTACAATTAATAGGATAAATAGAGTCATAATATTTAGATTTTTTATTATCACTTATTTTTATATAATAATATTTATTATAATTTTTATCATAATATATTCTATAATTATTATTATATAGTATACTTGTAATACCAATTTCCTTTTTTTCATCATAAATTATATTTTTAGTTCCAATATAGTAGTCGCTCCCATTTGAGGTTTCGATAATTCGATTTATTTCATCATTATAATATAGAACTCCATCATAATTTTTATATAATTCTAGGTTTATATTTTTATACTCTTGTGAAATTTGTGGACTATTTGATATAGGAACTTCACTCCAACTAATAAAGGCATATATTCCACCAACTAAAATGCAAAGTAATAGAAAAACCATGATGCTTGTTAATAATAATTTTGTACTATCTTTCATATTCCCTCCTATAATAATCAATTGTATCATAAATTTTATTCTTTTAAAATACAAAATAATAATATATAATAATATATAAAGGAGTAAATATGAAAAACAAAAAAGAAGAATATATTACTTATTTAAGCCCAGAATATATATATGTTCCATATTCAAAATTAGAGAATTTAAGAATTAAAAAAAATAAATTAGTATATAATAATATGTATTTAGGAGACTATGATGATGGAACTAAAATATATAGTCCTGTTAGTGGTAGAATAATTGGTATTAAAGATATGGATTATATTACTGGAAAAAAGTCTTCATTAGTTATAGAAAATGATTATATAGATAGAAAAGAAAAATTAAATTATTCAAAAAATGTTAAAAAATTAAAAAAGAATGAAATAATTGAATCTCTTACAAATTACGGACTTAATAAAAAAATAGATAGTAAAACTATATTAGTAGTCTCATCTTCTTATGATAAAAAGTATGATTTAAAAAGTATGTTTATAAATTATGAATTTTATGAAGAAATACTTGAAGGAATAGATGAATTTATGGATATATTTAACATGAAAAATTGTTATATTTGTTTAAATAAAACAGATTTTTATTCAATAGGTGCTTATGAAAAATATATAAATGCTTTTCCAAATATTTGTATAGTTTATTCAGATAAAAAGTTTAAAGATAATAAATGTGTATTTTATGATGTTGAAGAGATACTTGCTATATATAAAGCTATACATTTAAATTATTTATATGATACCACTATGATTACTATATATGATAAAGAATCAATAGTTGTAAAAGTTAAAGTAGATTCATCATTATATGAATTATTAAGAGCATTAAAAATATCATTAAAAGATAAAAAAGTATTAGTAAATAATAATGTTATAAGTGATGTAAAAAATTTTGTGATTGATATTAATGTTAAAAGTATAATAATTAAGTAAGGAGAGAATTAATGATATATATATATTTAGGAAACGAAATTACCATTTTAAATAGATACATTAATGAATTAATATCTAAATTAAAAATATCAAATATGATTAAATATGATTATGATATTGTGTCTTTAGAAACTATATTAAATGAATGCTGTTATATAGATCTTTTTAATGAAAAAAAGATTATAATAGTATCTAACTTTTCATTTAAAAAATTAAAAGAAAATGAAGAAAAACAATTCATGAAATATATTGATAGTAATAATGATAATGTAATTATATTTAAATGTATAGATGAATCTTTAGATGAAAGAAAAACTTTAATTAAAAAGATTCATAACAATTGTAAAGTTGAAAAATTAATTTCTTTAGGATATAGAGAATTAGAGAGTTATGTAACAAAATTATTTAAAGATGAGAATATTGTTATTAATAGAAATCAAATTATTAAAATATTAGAGTTATGTGAATATAATACTGATTTTACTTTAAATGAAATAGATAAATTATTATTATATAAAATAGATGATAAAATTGTAAAAGACGAAGATATTGAAGAAGTAATTAGTAAGAATCCTGAAAAAGAGATATTTAATTTATTAAATTCAGTAAGTAATAAAGACATATCATCATCTTTTAATTCATTAAAAGTATTATTAAGTGCTAATATGGATGAAATAATAATTATTGATTCACTTGCTAAACAATTTAGAACTTTATATCAAGTTAAAATATTAAATGGAAAAATGAGCAATGAAGAAATATCAAAAAAGTTAGGAATTAATCCATATGTAATAAAATTATCATTAAATTTAATTAATAATTTTAAGGAGATTGAATTATTAAATATATTATACGATCTTAGTGAATGTGATAGAAGTATTAAAATAAGTGGATTTGATAAAAGAAAAGTATTAGAAAATTTCTTACTTGGTTTATAGTTTACTTTACATTAAAGTAAAAAAACACTATGAATATTTATATAATATAAAGTATAATAATTATTAGGGAAGTGATTTTACATGTTAATATTAGCTAAAAGCGTTTTAGGATTAATGGTTGGTTTCTTTTTAGCAATAGTAATAGGATGGTTTTTAATTCCATTACTTAAGAAAATGAAATGTAGACAGAGTATAAGTATATTTACTGCATTTAGACATGCTTCTAAAGATGGAACTCCAACAATAGGAGGACTTATATTTATAATTCCAACACTTATAACGATGTTAATATTGTATTTAAAAGGAAGCTTAGAAATAACACATAGTTTGTTAATTATCGTTTTTGTATTTATTTCTTATGCAGCTTTGGGATTTGTAGATGATTATTTAAAAATTAAAGAACATAATAATAAGGGGCTTTCAATAGTACAAAAGCTCATAGTACAAGTATTAATTGCTTTAGTATTTTTCTTCATTTATATGAAGGGCGGAGGAGATGCTAATGTTACCATTACTTCTTTAGGAATAAGCATAAATATGGGATGGTTTTATGGAATATTTATTTTATTCTTATTAGTAGGAACATCAAATGCAGTTAATTTATCTGATGGATTAGATGGGTTAGCTGGAGGATTATCGTTAATAGCATTTTTAAGTTTTGGAATAATAACTTGGGGATCTAATTGGATAGAAGGATACCAAGAAATAGCAATATTTTGTTTTATATTAGTAGGCTCAATATTAGGATTCTTAGTTTATAATACACACCCAGCTAAAGTATTTATGGGAGATACTGGTTCAATGGCATTAGGAGCTACTTTAGCAGCTATAGCAATACTTACTAAGCATGAATTATCTTTAGCTGTTATAGGTGGGGTATTCGTAATAGAAGCACTTTCATCAATAATACAAATAGTAGCCATTAGAAAGTTTAATAAAAAAGTATTTTTAATGGCGCCAATTCACCATCATTTTGAAAAACTTGGATGGGAAGAAACTGATATAGTGAAACTATTTTTAATAGTTGGATTCTTTTTAGGAATGGCTGCTATATATTATGGAGTTTGGTTATAAAATATATCAATTAAGATATATTTTTTTTTAAAATAAGTATTCTTATAATAGAATGAAAATAAAAGTAAATAAAATAATCTTATTAACATTAACATTATCAATTATTGGAATAGTAATGATTTATTCAAGTAGTTATGTTTGGGCTACATTTAAATATGATAATCCTTATAAATATGTGATTAATCAAAGTATGTTCTTAGTTATTGGTATTTCATTAATGAGTGTACTATCTAAAATAGATATAAGCATATTTAAGAAGTATTCAAGTCTTATACTCCTAATTTCTTTTCTTTTATTAGGAATAGTATTAATACCTGGGCTTGGTATAATTAGAAATGGTAGTAGAAGTTGGTTTTCAATACTTGGTTTTGGATTTCAGCCTAGTGAAATAGTTAAAATTAGTTTAATTATATTTACATCTAAATATTTATCTAGAAATGATTCATTAAAGAAAAATACTTTTAAATTTATATTTCCAATATTATTAGTATTACTTGTATACTTTATTTTAATTATGTTAGAACCAGATTTTGGTACTGGCATGGTAACTTTATGCTCACTTATAGGACTTATTTTTATAAGTGGAGTTAATTTAGGTATATTTGTAAAAATAGGAATTATAGGAATTAGTGGTATTATTGTTTTAATATTAATAGCTCCTTATAGATTAAGTAGAATAACATCATATTTAAATCCATGGACTGACCCTTTAGGAAGTGGGTTTCAAATGATTCAAAGTTTATATGCCATAGGACCTGGTGGAATTTTAGGATTTGGTTTTTTAAATTCAAGACAAAAACATTTTTATTTACCAGAACCACAAACTGATTTTATATTTTCTATTATTACTGAAGAATTTGGATTAGTTGGATGTTTAATAATTTTAATACTATTTATTATGTTATTTTATAATTTAATCAAAGTTTCTCTTAATACTAAAGATTTATTTTCAAAATATTTGTCTTTTGGATTAACTTTTCTTCTTATGTTTCAAACATTACTTAACTTATCTTGTGTAGTAGGGTTAATTCCAATAACTGG
>CAZDPZ010000034.1:4146-10034 GCA_964507635.1 uncultured Clostridium sp. | reverse complement strand
TATACCTAGAGCTCCAAGAGGAGTACCTCAAATTGAAGTATCATTTGATATAGATGCTAATGGAATTGTTAATGTTAAAGCTAAGGATTTAGGAACTAATAAAGAACAAGCTATTACAATTACAGCATCATCTAATTTAAGCGATGAAGAAATTGACAAGATGATGAAAGAAGCAGAAGCAAATAAGGAAGAAGATGCTAAACGTAAAGAAGCAACTGAAGTTAAGAATGATGCAGAACAAATGGTATTTGCTAGTGAAAAAACATTAAAAGATTTTGGTGACAAAGTTAAAGATGATGAAAAAGAAAGTATTGAAAAGTTAATTAAAGATACTAAAGATGCTTTAGAAAAAGATGATATTGACGAGATTAAAAAGACTAGTGAAGAACTATCTTCTAAAGTAATGGAATTATCAACAAGAGTATACCAAGAAAAAGCTGCTGAAAGTCAAAAAGAAGCAGAAAATAGTAAATCTTCTAAAGATGAAAAAAATGAAGAAACTGAAGAAGATAAAACTAATGTTAAAGATGCTGACTACGAAGAAAAATAATTAAGAGTTAGGGCTCAAATAAATTGAGCCCTTACTTAATATATGGAGGACATGTGGAAAAGAATAATTGGAATTTAAATAGATTAGTTAATGGACAAAAAGAATTTGATGAAATAATTAGTAATATAAAATTATCTTTAAGTGAACTATCAAAATATAAAACACATATTTTAGATAATTCTACTTCTTTATATAATGTAATGCATTTAGAAGAAGATATTAATTTTATGTGTGAAAGGGTATATGTTTATTCATACTTAGGATATTATGAAAATATGTTAGATAAATATTTTCAAGAATGTAAGGAAATAGTTAATTCTATATATGATGAAGTTAATAATAAAACTAGTTTTATAATTCCAGAATTATTGCAAAGTTCTTTTGAAAATATATTAAAATATATTGATGAAAATAATCAATTATTAAAATATAAGTTTAGTTTAGAAAAAATTTTTAGATATAAAAATTATACTTTAGATGAAAAATGTGAAGAAATATTATCTTTAGTTAGTCCTATAATTAGGAATTCTGAAGAAGTATATACATCATTAAATAATATAGATATTTCTTTAGGATTTATAAAAGATGAAAATAATAAAAAAGTTGAATTAACTAACTCTAATTATTCTAATTATTTATCAAGTAAAATATTAAGAGTAAGAAAGAGTGCTTTTAATAAAATGTATAAGTTCTATAGTAGTCATATTAATACTATTAGTTCATTATATATTGGTAAAATTAAAAGTAATAATTTTATTTGTAAAGCTAGAAAATATGATAATATTTTGAGTATGTATTTATATCCTGATAATATAAATCCTACCATATATAAAAAATTAATTGAATCAACGCATAATAATATTGATTCATTAAAACATTATTATGATATTAAGGGGAATGTATTAAATAAGAAGTTACATATGTATGACTTATATGTTAATATTTCTTCTTTCCTAAAAAAGTTAGATTATGAACAAGCTAAAAAAATAGTAAATGAGGCATTAATGCCTTTAGGGAATGAGTACTTAAATAAATTTAATTACATTCTTGATAATAATTGTGTTGATGTTTATCCTAAAAAAGCTAAAAGAAGTGGTGCATATCAATGGGGAGCGTATGGATATTTGCCTTATGTTTCATTAAATTTTGAAAATAATGTAGATTCACTTAGTACTCTTGCTCATGAAATGGGACATGCTATGCATACGTATTATTCTGATACTAATAATGACTATATTACTGCAGCATATCCAATATTTTTAGCTGAAATAGCATCAACAGTAAATGAAATATTACTATCAAACTATTTAATTAATAATACTAGTGATATAAATGAAAAGATATATTATATAGTAGAATTTTTAGACAAATTTAAGGCTACTGTATATAGACAAGTGATGTTTGCTGAGTTTGAAAGTATTGTTCATGAAAAATATGAAAATAATGAACCATTAACTGAAAGTGAATTATGTAATATATATTATAAATTAAATTGTGATGAATTTGGAAAATCTGTGGTAGTTGATGAAGATATTAAATTTGAATGGGCTAGAATACCACATTTTTATACATCGTTTTATGTTTATAAGTATGCTACAGGATTTATAAGTGCATTAATAATAGCTAAAAAACTAATTAATCAAGAAAATGGTTTTAAAGATAAATATATAGAGTTTTTAAGTAGTGGTGGAAGTGATTAATTGATATAGAATCATCAAACACTTTAAATGAATCATTTAAAATATTTGATGAGTATGTTAAATTATTAGAAAAATATTTAAATAAGGAGTAAAAGAAATATGGCAAAAAGAGATTATTATGAAGTACTAGGTGTTAAGAAGGATGCCAGTGAAGATGAAATTAAAAGTGCTTTTAGAAAAAAAGCTAAAGAATATCATCCTGATATAAATAAAAGTGCGGATGCACCTGAAAAGTTTAAAGAAGCTCAAGAAGCGTATGCTTGTCTTTCAGATAAAGAAAATAGAGCTAAATATGATCAATATGGTCATTCTGCGTTTGAAAATCCATATGGAAATGCTGCAGGAGGACAAGGCTATGGTGGAGGTAATCCATTTGGTGATTTTGACTTTAGCGATATTTTTGGAGATTTATTTGGAGGAGGATTCAGTAATTTTGGATTTTCAGGTTCACAAAGAAGTAGTCGAAGAGGAAGAAGAGGATCTGATACCTTATATGGTTTAAATATTGATTTTATGGAAGCTGTATATGGATGTAAAAAAGATATTGAACTTGACTATTATGAAAAATGTGATGAATGTGATGGTAAAGGCGGACATGGAGAATCTACTTGTGATGAATGTAATGGAAAAGGTTATGTTATTAGACAAACTAATACAATACTCGGAGCTATTCAAACCAAAAGTCCATGTAGCGAATGTAATGGAACTGGTAAAGTATTTAAAACTACTTGTAAAGAGTGTAGAGGTAGTGGAAAAATAAGAGTTAAAAAGACTATTACAATAGATATTCCAGCAGGAATAGATAGTAAAGAACAATTAAGATTATCTGGTAAGGGTGAAGTTGGAAGTAATGGAGGAGAGAATGGAGACTTATATATTGAAATAAATGTTCTTCCTCATGAAATATATAGAAGAGACGGAAATGACATATATGTTGATTTGCCAGTTACATTTACAGATCTTTGTTTAGGATGTAAAAAGACTGTAAATACAATGGATGGAGAAGTTGATATTAAGATTAAAGATGGTAGTCAACCAGGAGATATATTAAGAGTTAAAGGAAAAGGTATTAATTCTAAAGACTCATGGAAAAATGGGGATTTCTATTGCGTACTTAAATTAATAGTTCCAAGAGGGTTATCAAGAAATCAAAGAAATATACTTGATGATTTAAGTGAAACTGACATGGAAAGTGAAAACGAGTTTAAAAAGTTTAATAAATACAATAAATAGCCTATTTTTAGGCTATTTTTTGCTTATGTGTAAAAAGAATGTTAAAAAAAGAAGTGTTTTACGTTTTTTTTTCGTATATATAATATTAGGGAGGGAAAATGGAAAGAATAACTAAGGAAATAATAGATGAAATTAAGGATAAAAATGATATAGTTGATGTTATAGGAAGTTATATTAGTTTAACTGATAAAAATAAAGCGTTGTGTCCTTTTCATGATGATCATACTCCCTCGTTTAGTATAAGTAGTGATAAACAAATATATAAATGTTTTTCATGTGGAGAATCTGGAAATGTAATAACGTTTGTACAAAAATATAATAATATAAGTTTTATAGAGGCTTTAAAATTACTTGCTGATAGAGCTGGAATTAAATTAAATATAAATGAGCAAAAGAATGTAGTAAGTAGTAAATTTGATACTTTATATAAAATAAATGATACGGCATTAAAATATTTTAAAAATTTGTTATTATCTAAAGAAGGATCTGAAGCACGAGATTATTTATCTAAAAGAAAAATAGATAAAGATATTATTAATGAATTTAATATAGGACTTTCTTCTTCTAATAAATTAGGGATTTTATTATCTTCAAAGTATGGAATAGAAGATGTAATAAAAAGCGATATTGTAAAAGATATTAATGGTAAAATATATGATACATTTCAACGTAGAATAATATTTCCAATATTAGATGAAAAATCTAATGTTATAGGATTTAGTGGAAGAAAATATTTAAGTGTTGATTTAAAAGATGATACTTTACCAAAGTATTCTAATACTAGAGAAACAGTAATATTTAATAAAAGTGATATATTATATAATATTAATAATGCTCTACCAATAATTAAGAAGAAAAAAGAAATAATTATTAGTGAAGGGTTTATGGATACAATTAGACTTTCCTCTATAGGATATAAAAATGTTGTGTCTTTGATGGGAACATCTTTTACTAGTAGTCATTTAGAACAAATTATTAAATATAAGTGTGCTGTAGTTTTAAATTTAGATCAAGATAGTGCTGGCAAAACTGCAACATTAAATATTGGATTAGAATTATTAAAACATAATATAGAGGTAAGTGTTATAGTTTTTGAAGATTATAAAGATTGTGATGAATTTATAGCAGCAAAGGGTAGTGATGCCTTTGATACAGCATATAATAATAAAATATCTTTTATAGATTTTAAATTAATGGAACTTAAAAATAATAAGAATATGAGAGATTCTTTAGATATTAGTAAGTATATTAATGAAGCTATTAATGCTATAAATTTAGTAAATGATGATATATTAAAAGAACTTAAAATAAAAGAATTATCAAAAGAATTTGATATAGATGAATCTATTATAAGAAGTAAAATAAAGAATAGTATAAACAAGAAGGAAGATGTAAAAGAAGTAGTTAAATCTAAAAGATATAATAAGTATGATATAAGTGAAATTAGGATATTATATTTAATGTTACATTATGAAGATGCTATATTATATTTTGAAAATACTTTAGGATATCTAATACATGAAGAATATTCTAGCTTAGCTTATAGGATAATAGAATTTTATAATGATTATGGATACTTTAATTATAGTGATTTTATTGATTATATTGAAAGTGATAAGGATTTAAATAATACATTAAAAGAAGTTATGAAATATCCTAATGAAGAAGAGTATACAAAAGAAGAATTAGATTCTTATATTGATAGTATTAAAGAATACTCTGTTAAAAGAAGAATTGATGGTTTAAATAAACAAATAAATGAAACACTTGATGTAAATAAGCAAATTGAATTATTAAAGAAAATTGAAAATATAAAGAAGGAAGTGTTAAAATGGTAGACGGTATAAAATCGTTTGATGAAAGAATTACAGAATTAGTTAATGAAGGGAAAACTCAAGGATATTTAACTTATGAACAAATTGCTAAAAAAACTATGGATTTAGATTTAGATAGCAATGCTTTAGATGAGTTATATAATGTTCTTACTCAAAATAAAATTGAAGTTAGGGCTGAAGATGATGAAGATGGAAGTCCTATTGATTTAAAAGAAGAAATAATAGTTGATTCTGTGCCTGATGAAAGTAAAGACATGAGTGTTAATGATAATGTAAGGATGTACTTAAAAGAAATAGGTAAAATAAGTTTATTATCATTAGAAGAAGAACAAGCAATATCTAAAAGGGTAGCTCAAGGTGATGAAGAAGCTAAAAAAATACTTTCTGAATCTAATTTACGTTTAGTTGTTTCTATTGCTAAAAAATATGTAGGACGTAGACTATTATTTTTAGATTTAATACAAGAAGGTAATTTAGGATTAATGAAGGCTGTTGAAAAATTTGATTATGACAAAGGTTATAAATTTTCAACTTACGCAACATGGTGGATTAGACAAGCAATTACTAGAG
>CAZDPZ010000034.1:0-4136 GCA_964507635.1 uncultured Clostridium sp. | reverse complement strand
CCTGTTCATATGGTTGAAACAATAAATAAAATGGCTAGAATTGAAAGACAAATGACTTTAGAATTAAATAGGGAACCAACTGATAGTGAATTATCTAAAAAGATGGGTCTTTCTGTAGATAAAATAGCTGAAATAAGAAAAATTAGTCAAGATCCTGTATCACTTGAAACTCCAATTGGAGAAGAAGATGATTCACATTTAGGTGATTTTCTAGCAGATGAAAGAACAATGAGTCCAGAAGATTTTGCTACTTATGAAATATTAAAAGATGAATTAAAAGAAGTATTAAGTACTCTTACTCCTCGTGAAAAAGAAGTATTAGAATTAAGATTTGGATTATTTGATGGTTCTAGTCATACTTTAGAAGAAGTAGGCCGTAAATTTAAAGTAACAAGAGAAAGAATTAGACAAATAGAAGCAAAGGCTCTAAGAAAATTAAGACACCCTTCTAGAGCTAAAAAATTAAAGGATTTTTTGATTGAATAGGATTAATTCTATTCTTTCTTTTATTAATGAAGATGATTATGTAGCTGATATAGGGTGTGATCAAGCGCAGTTAAGTATTTTACTTGCTAAACGTAATCAAAAAAGTATAGCTTGTGATATTAGTGAAAAAGTAATTGAATCAGCAAGAAAAAAAATATACAATTTAAAACTAAATGATTTAATAGATTTAAGAGTGTCTAATGGTCTTGATGGTATATCTAATAAAGTAGATACTATTGTTTTATCCGGAATGGGAACGTATACAATATTAAGTATTATTAAGAGTTGTGATTTAACATTTAAAAAAATAATTACTATTTCAAATAATAATCATGATATATTAAGAAGCGAAATGAACAAATTAAATTATATTGTACAAAGTGAAATGATCATAAAAGAAAACAACAAGTATTATAATTTAATATTGTTTATTAAAGGAAATAAAAAGTATACTAAAAAAGAAATATTATTAGGATTAAATCATGTAGATAAAGAAATGTATATAGAATACTTAAATTATTTAAAGAAAAAGTATAATAAAATAATTATAAATTCTAAAAATAAAAATATAAAAATATTAGAGTATCTAAAATACATAGATGACATTATTTAAATGTTATGCTAAAATTATAAAGAAAAGAGTGTGATATAAATGAAAAAAATATTTAAAAAACTTATTATACTTTTATGTATAATTTTATTACCTGGATGTAGTGAAAAGACAAATTATATAGCATCTTCAATGGATGGAAGGGATGTTTATACAATAGATGATGTGAGTTATATTGAGAGCGAAGAAGTAACTAATTTAGTTAAAATTGATGTTAAAAATGAAGGAATAATGATTGTTGAATTGTATCCTAATATAGCACCAATTACTGTAGAAAATTTTAAGAATTTGGTAAGTGAATATTTCTATGATGGTCTTATTTTTCATAGAGTAGTTAAAGATTTTGTTATTCAAGCGGGAGACCCTAGTGGTAGTGCAAAAGAAGGAAGTGCTAAAACTATTAAGGGTGAATTTAGTAAAAATGGTGTAGAAAACATCTTATCTCATGTTAGAGGAGTAATTTCTATGGCGAGACTAGGAGCACAAGAAGAAACAGAAGAAACAATGAATTCAGCATCAAGTCAATTCTTTATTGTACATAAGGATGCTACTTATTTAGATGGATCTTATGCAGGATTTGGTATGTTGATACATGGTTTTGATGTACTAGATAGTATAGCTTCTGCTAGTACTAACGAAAATGAAAAACCAATTAATGATAGAGTAATTAATAGTATTAGATTTGTTGTAGAGATGTAATATGATTATACTAGATGGTAAAAGCTTAAGTGCTAAAATTAAAGATGAATTAAAATGTAAAATAGATGGTTATGTACAAAAGCCAGTTTTAGCGGTTATTTCAATAGGAAATAATGCTTCTAGTGAAGTATATATTAATTCAAAAAAGAAAGCATGTGAATATGTCGGCATGAGTTTTTTACATATACATTTTGATACTTCAATTCAAGAAAAAAAAATTATTAGTAGAATTAATGCATTAAATAAAGATAAGAATATTAATGGAATAATCGTTCAAATACCTATACCTTCTAACTATGATAAAAATAGAATATTAAATAGTATATCTGAAACTAAAGATGTAGATGGATTAAAAAAGAATTCAATGTTTACTCCTTGTACAGTATTAGGAGTTATTAAATTACTTGAGTATTATAAAATAGATTTATCTTATAAAAATGTAGCTATCTTAGGAAGAAGTGATTTAGTTGGTAAACCACTAGCTATTGAATGTTTAAAAAAAGATTCTACAGTAAGCATATGTCATTCTAAAACAAAAGATTTAAAATTTTATACTAAAAATGCAGATATAATTATGAGTGCGGTTGGTAAAAAATATTTAATAGATAAGAGTATGATTAAAAAAGATTGTACTATTATTGATATTGGTATTACAAGAGAAGATAGTAAAGTATATGGTGATGTGAATCCAAATGTAGAAGATATATGCTATGCTTTAAGTCCTGTTCCTGGTGGAGTTGGACCTATGACAGTAGTTATGCTTCTTTCAAATGTATTTTATGCTTATACTTTTCAAAATGGTATAAAAGATGAAAAATGAATTAATTGAGCGTTCAATAATAAAAACATATAAAAAAGAAATATATTCAAGATTTATGAGGGCGATAAAGGATTTTAAATTAATAGAAGAAAATGATAAAATAGCAGTTTGTATTTCTGGAGGAAAAGATTCATTTTTATTGGCTAAATGTATGCAAGAATATCATCGTCACGGTAATATTAAATTTGATCTTGTATTCATATGTATGGATCCAGGATATAAAAAAGAAAACTTGGATTTAATTAAAACTAATGCTAAAATTATGAATATTGATTTACATATATTTAAAAGTGATATATTCAAAATAGTTGATAATGCAACTTCTTCACCATGCTATCTATGTGCGAGAATGAGAAGAGGATACTTATATCATGAAGCAAGTGCACTAGGATGTAATAAAATAGCATTAGGTCATCATTTTGATGATGTAGTTGAAACCGTACTTTTAAGTATGTTTTATGCAAGTGAGTATAAAACTATGTTACCTAAACTTCATAGTGATAATATTGAAAATATGACTTTAATTAGACCACTTTATTATGTAAGAGAAAACGATATTATAAGATTCTCTAAGCATAATAATCTTTCTTTTTTAAATTGTGCTTGTATGTTTACGAGTAAGAGTGATTATGAATCAAAATCAAAAAGAAAAGAAATTAAAGAGTTAATTAGTAATCTAAAGAAAACTAATAAATCAATTGATTATAATATATTTAAATCAACATTTGATATTAATTTAAACACTATATTGGGATATCATGATGAAAATAAATTTACTTCATTTTTAGATAAATTTGATCAAAAAAAATAACATTTTAAATGTTATTTTAATTTGTTATCTGTTATAGTATTCAACGATATTATTCTCTTGAATATCAGCATTTAGCTCTTCACGTTCTGGATATCTTACGTAAGTAATAGTCTTTTTAGCTTTATCAACTGTTACGTAAGATGGAATATTAATATCCATATTTACACATTCATTAATAACTGGATGATCAGCTGATTTTTCTTTAACAGCTATAACGCTTCCAACTTTTACTCTGAATGATGGAATGTTAACATTTTTTCCATTAACACTAATATGTCCATGATTTACAAGTTGTCTAGCACCAGCTCTAGTTTTAGCAAATCCACCACGATAAACTAAATTATCAAGTCTACTTTCTAAAAGTATTAATAAATTAGTACCATGAATACCTTGCATCTTACCAGCTTCATTAAATGTCTTATGAAATTGCTTTTCAGTAAGTCCATACATAAATTTAACTTTTTGCTTTTCTTGTAATTGTTGTCCATATTCACTAAGTTTCTTTCTACTTGTTCCATGAATTCCAGGAGCAGTAGGTTTACGTCTTAATTCTTTTCCTGTTTCAAGAATAGAAAAATTATATCTTCTTGATTTCTTGAAAACACTTCCTGTGTATCTTGACATAGTATTTTTTCCTCCTTTACTTTATTGTACTAAAGGCTACTATATAATTATAGGGAGTTTCTTATTTACTTTCGCTTTGGCAGAAG
>CAZDPZ010000033.1:0-10882 GCA_964507635.1 uncultured Clostridium sp. | reverse complement strand
AGAGAGTCGTTTGAAACCCTTTTCAAACGACAAATAGCGCCCATTAGGGCGAAAAATTTATTATAAAAATATAAAAAGACTAGTAAGTAGTCTTTTAAAATGATAAAATATTACTGGTGATTTGAATGAAGATGTTAATAACAGGTGCTTCTAGTGGACTAGGTCGTGATTTTGCGAAGTATGCATCTAATAGAGGATACGAACTTATATTAGTATCTAGATCTAAAGAAAAATTAGAAGAATTAAAAAGTACTTTAAAAACTAAGGTAGATATAGAAGTAATGGATTTAAGTGTTAAAGAGAATTGTTATGCCTTATATGAAAAATATAAAGGTAAAGTAAATATACTTATAAATAATGCAGGGTTTGGAACATTTGGTAATTTCTATGAAACTCCATTGGATACTGAACTTAATATGATAGATTTGAATGTTAATGCATTACATATATTAACTAAATTATTTTTACAAGATTTTGTTAAAAGAGATTATGGTAGAATATTAAATGTATCTTCTTTAGCAGCTTTTGAACCCGGTCCTTTAATGGCTACTTATTATGCTACTAAAAGTTATGTATATAATTTAACTATGGCTATATATGAAGAACTTAGAAGAGAAAAAAAGAATGTTAATATTTCTGTATTATGTCCAGGACCTACTAAAACAGGTTTTAATGATAGAGCTAATGTTAAATTTGGAGTTAGATCATTAAATAGTGAATATGTAGTTAAATATACAATGGATAAAATGTTTAAAAATAAATTATTAATAATTCCATCATTTAGAATGAGACTTGCTGTATTTGCTAATAGAATAATAAGCAGAAAATTAATGCTTAAAATTATATATAAAATACAGAAATCTAAAAGTAAGTAGGTGGACTTATGAAAATAGTTAAAATATCATCATTAGGTTGTCCATCTTGTATAATTATGAATAAAGTTATTAATGAAATTAAAAATAATTATGATTTTGAATATATTGAATATGATTATGATTTTGATGATATAGAAGAGTTTAATGCTGGTAAAATAATGCCTGTATTTATATTTTATAAAAATGATAAGGAAATAAATAGATTGTGTGGAGAACACAAAATAGATGAATTTAAAAGTATTTTAGAAAGTGAAAAAGAAGTATGAAAAGAGTTATTAAATGTTTAATATTTGTATTATTAATGTTACCTTGTTTTGTATTAGCAAGTGAAAATGACATTAATTTATATTTATTTTATGGTGATGGGTGTCCTCACTGTGCTCATGAAGAAGAATTTTTAAATGAATATATATCTAAGCATAATAATGTACATTTATATTCTTATGAAGTATGGAATAGTGAAGAAAATAGAACAAAGTTTATTGATGTAAAAGAGTTATTAAATAATACTTCTAATGGTATACCTTTTTTAGTAATTGGTAATAATGCAATAGTTGGTTATTCAAGTGAAACAACTCCTGAATCAATAACAAATACAATAAATTATTATTTAAAAACTGATTATAAAGATATAGTTGGAGAATATTTAGGATTAGTAACAAATGATGATAAAAAAGAAGAGGTTAGTAGTGAACCTCAAACTGATGATAAAAAAGATAATAAATACGAATCTAATGATGTAAATATACCAATACTTGGGAAAATCAATGCTAAAAATGTATCACTATTTTTTACAACAATAATAATTGGTTTAGTTGATGGCTTTAATCCATGTGCTATGTGGATACTTATATTTTTGATATCAATGTTATTAGGTATGGAAAATAAAAAAAGAATGTGGGCATTAGGAATAGTATTTTTATGTTCTTCAGCAATAGTTTATTTCTTATTTTTAATTTCATGGTTAAATTTAACTATATTTTTAGACAAGATTCCATATATAAGAGCTGGTATTAGTATGATAGCAATAATATTTGGAACTTATTCATTATTAAAGTTTGTATCAAGTTTTAATAAAGATAATGGATGTGAAGTTGTTGATAGTAAGAATAGAAAAAAGATTATTCTTTCAATTAAAAAAATTATAAAAGAAAAATCATTCTTTTTAGCACTTATAGGCGTAATAATATTAGCTGCCAGTGTTAATGTAATAGAACTTTTATGTTCACTTGGTCTTCCTGTAGCCTTTACTCAAATTATGACAATTAATGAAGCAAGTGGAAGCTCTAAAATAATGTATTCTTTACTTTATGTATTATTTTTCTTAATTGATGATATTATTGTTTTTATAGTAGCTATGAAAACTTTACAAATAAAAGCAATATCAAATAAATATGGTAAATATTCTCATTTAATAGGTGGAATAATTATGTTAATAATAGGAATACTTATGTTAGTAAAACCTGAATGGTTAATGTTTAATTTTTAAACAAAAAATGTTTCATGCATATAATACTTTAGGTGAATAATATGAATGAAAGTTTATTAAATAAAATAGAAGAAAAAACTAATGTAAGTAAAGATACTATCATTAGTCTTGCTTCTAAATTACAAGAGGGAAACTTTAAAGATGAAGCTAAATTAAAAGAAATAATACACGAATTATCTGCTTTAACAGGAAGAGAAGTAAGTCAAGAAAAAGAGAATAAGATAATAAGTATGATTGTAAATGATAAAATTCCTAAAGACATAGAAAAATATGTATAGTTAAATACATATTTTTTAATTTTTTATAGAAGGTTTATAAAACTCTTTTTGAATTTTATTTGTAGACCATAGTAGTGAATGAAAAGCTTTATTTATTATTAAATCAAATTCTCCAACATATTCATATGTTGTAGGATTAAATTTTAATTTAAAATCATTTAATGATTTATATGGATTTGTATCATTAAAGTCAGCTGTAATACCATATAAATCTAAATATATATATCCTGCTTTTTTATATTCTTCTATTATTTTATAAAATATAAATGTTTTAATATCTATTCCATGAAAATCATTATTTTGACCTGTTATATAAATAGTAACTCTACCATGATGTTTTACAATAAAACACCCTCCTAATATTTCTTTTGTAACATTTTCACTCATTCTTGTATTAGCAAGTGCTATATTTGAAGATATTTCATTTAATAATTTATCAGATTCTATTTTTTCTTTATAATAATTCATATCATTAGGATTATTATTAAATTGAGTGTTTATTTCAGAATTTTTATTTTCTTCTATAATATATTTTCTTTGTAAATATTTAGCATATGTATCATAATTTATTTCTACTAATAATAAATCTACCATGTTTGTTTTAGAAAAAATATCATAAAAGTATTTATAGTATATTTCAGTTTTATTCTTTTTATTTTGAACAAAAGAATAAAATGTAGTAATATCTTTACTTCCACCTGTTATTATTTTTAATCCTTCTTTTGAATATGTTTCCATGTCTTCAACCATACTAGGATCTAAATCATTCATATCATAATCAGGTAAATGAATAATTGGTGTGTACTTAGGTAATACAGATTCAAAATATATATTATCTTTTAATTTTTCATATCCAATTGTTTTCATATAATTAATAAGACCTTTATTTCTTTTATTAATAGTTTTACTTTTATTTTTAAAATCTATTATAGAATAAGTAATTTCTGGATTAATTTTAATGAATGCAAATCCTTTAATAAAGAAAAAGTCTTTTAGTTTTTTAGTAAACATAGAAAATAAATTTTGATCGTAATAATCAACTAGAAATCCTCTAGGAGCATATCCATATTTCATATTAGGACCAATACTCTTATATAATATTAAACTAGCAGCGACTAATACTTCATCTTTATATGCACCTATATACATAACCTGAAAATCACTATGACTCATCAATTCTCCATATTCTCTGGTTTGATAAAAATTCTTTAAAATATGTTTATTTGCAAAATCATTGAATGATCCTGGATTTATCTCTTCTATTTTCATTATAATTATCCCTTCTTAAACTAAGATTATTATAGCATATTTATTAAAAAAGTTGTATAATATTTATAGAATATAAGTTGGAGGGTATATGAGTAAAATAGTCGATATAAAAGCACGAGAAATATTAGATTCTAGAGGTACTCCAACTGTTGAAGTAGAAGTTAAGACAGAATCTGGTATTGTAGCAATTGCTTCTGTTCCATCTGGAGCATCAACTGGACAAAGAGAAGCTGTAGAACTTAGAGATAATGATGAAAGATATTTTGGAAAAGGTGTTCTAAAAGCAGTTAATAATGTAAATGTTACAATAAAAGAGTCCCTTTTAGGAATGGAAGTTTCTCATCAAAGAGAAATTGATACAAAAATGATTGAATTAGATGGAACTAAAAATAAAAGTAAATTAGGCGCTAATGCAATATTAGGAGTAAGTATTGCTTGTCTTAAAGCATCTGCATTAGAATCAAATAAAGAACTATATGAATACTTAAATCCAAGAGAAAAGAAAATACCAAAATTAATGTTTAATATTATTAATGGAGGAATGCATGCTAAAAATAATTTAGATATACAAGAGTTTATGATAGTGCCTAAAATGGACACATTTAAAGAAGGATTAAGATGTGCTAGTGAAGTATTTCATTCATTAAAAAAAATACTTGATAATGAAGGACTCGTTACATCAGTTGGTGATGAAGGTGGGTTTGCTCCAAATTTAGAGACAAATAAAACAGCTTTAAATTACATCGTTAAATCAATTGAAACAGCTGGTTATGTACCCGGAAAAGATGTATTTATTGCTTTAGATGTAGCAGCCTCTTCCCTATATAATGAAGAGAAAAAGCAATATAAAATAGAAGATAAATTTTTAACAAAAGAAGAATTATTAAATTTCTATTTAGATTTAGTAAAGAATTATCCAATAATTTCAATAGAAGATCCATATGATGAAAATGACTACGAAGGATTTAAATTAATTACAAATTCATTAGGTAAAGAAATAAACATAGTAGGGGACGATTTATTTGTTACTAATAAAGAAGAATTATCTAAGGGTATAGAAAAAGGATTATGTAACTCAATATTAATTAAACCTAATCAAATAGGTACATTCTATGAAATGTTACAAACAATAGTATTAGCAAAACAAAATGATTATACTTGTATAATGTCTCATAGAAGTGGAGAAACAACAGATACATATATTGTTGATATAGCAGTTGCTTTAAATATACCATTTATAAAAACAGGTTCAGTATCCAGAGGAGAAAGAATTTGTAAATTTAATAGACTGCTTAAAATAGAAGAAGAAATATTAAATAAGGAGTAATAGGAGTAATATATGAAAGAAAATAATCAAACAAATAATTCAAGTGTAAATAATACAAATGGAAGCATAAGTACTGGACAAAATAATCAAGCAAATAATTCAAGTGTAAATAGTACAAATGGAAACTTAAATACTGGACAAAATATTCAAGCTAACAATTCAATTCAAAATGATGTAAACAGTAACATAAATATTAAAAAGAATAATTCAAAATCAAAAAATATCGTTATAATAATTCTTAGTGCAATTGTTGTTTTAATGGGATTATTTATGGTATATTATTTTTTCATTAAAGAAGATAAAAAAACTATAAATGATACTCCATGCGATAGCATTCCTACTAATGATAATAACGAAGTTAATAATGACAATAATACGCAAGATGATAATTCAGTTGTTAATAATAATAATGAAGAAGATAAGAAAGAATACGATTTTACAGACCTTAATAAAAATTACGATGTTTATGTATATAGAAAAAATTGTGAAAAAGAAGAAGCAAAAACTTCAAATAATAATTACTATTATTTTAATTGTGATTATTCAGAAGAAATTGTACTAGATAAAAATAAAAAGATATTTAATTTGTATGAGGGGTATAATGGATCAGCTTTATTATTCGGAACGTATTCAATATCTGACAATACTTTAACATTGCGTGCTTTTATACATTGCGATGGATCAGATGATGGATGCACGGCTACAGATTATAATAAAATATATAAGATGAGTGATTCAAAATTAAATAATCCAACATATTATTATGGAAGTGATGAACCGAAGGAATGGACTTATTATGTTGAAGATCTTGTTAATGTATCAAATGGAGAAGTTGTTTTGTCAAAAGTTTCATTTGAATCAGTATTTTTTGGAAGTAGTTACGCATATTTAGCTCGATATGATACTAGCTTTTGTGGATTATTCGCTGAATATGATTGTTTCAATTAACATTTAACTAAATACTTGATTAAATTCAAAAAATATAGTAAAATACTTGTACATAGGGAGAAAAGTATGGAAACAGCATTAATAATAATATCATTTTTAATAATAGCTATTGTTTTATTACAAAGTAGTAAAGCAAGTGATGCTAGTCAGATAATTACTGGTGGTAATGCAGTTCTTTTAGGCAAAACAAAAGAAAGAGGTACAGAAAAATTCATTACAAGATTAACTTACGCATTAGGATTTGCATTTATAATAATATCATTAATAATGTCATTATAAAATAAAAAATAGAATAAAAAAGTTCATAAATATATGAACTTTTTAATTTGTATGATAAAATGTAATAGAGGTATATATGAGAGATAAAATATTAAATATCATAAATGATTCACAGCGTAATCTAACAGCAATAGAAATAATGGATAACATTTCTAATAAGTATGATGCCAATGAATTAAGAAGTCTAATTCATGAATTAGACTTAATGTGTAGAGATGGAATACTTATTAATATAAAAGGAAATAAATACAAAAAAAATGAGTTAATAGAAGGTATTATAGATGTTCATGATGCAGGGTCTGCTCATTTACTTATGGGTTTAAAAGACGATATATTTATACCAAGAGGGAACTTAAAAGGTGCATGTGATAAAGATTGTGTCTTGGTTGATGTTATTAATTCTGATGCTCATGAAGGAAGAGTAGTTAAGATAGTTAGAAGATCTCTTGGTAAATCTTTAGCAGAAGTAGTAGATAGTGATGGAATAAAAAAGATTGTTCCTTTAGATAAAACATTACCATATGAAATAGAAGTAGAAAAGAATGACTTTAATTTAGTTGATGGATTAATAGTTCATTTAGAATATGTTAAAGATATATCTAGAGGAAAAGTTTTAGCTAAAATTACTAATATAATTGGTCATAAGAATGCTCCTGGAAAGGATACTAAAATTGCTTGTATAGCAAGTGAATTTAATATTAAATTGGAATTTGATCCTGAGAGTAAGGAGCAAGCTTTGTTAATGCCTAATGAATTAACAGAAAATGATATATTATCTTCAATAAGTGAAGGAAGAAAAGATTTTAGAAATGATATAATATTTACTATAGATGGTAAAGATACTAAAGACATAGATGACGCTATTGGACTTAAAATGTTAAATAATGGAAATTATGAATTAGGTGTTCATATAGCGGATGTATCTAATTATGTTACATTTGATAGTCCATTATGGAATGAAGCAGCTTTAAGAGGAAACTCTAATTATTTAGGAAATAAGGTTATTCCTATGTTACCAGTTGAATTATCAAATGGTATTTGTTCATTAAATCCTAATGAGAGTAGATTTACTATAAGTGTTATAATGGAAATAGATCATAGTGGAAAAGTATTAAATAGAAATATTGTAAAAGGAATAATTAAGTCTAGAAAGAAAATGAATTATGATGCTATACAAGATATTATAGAGTCTAAAGAAACAGAAGATACAATTGATTATAATAATTTAAGATATATTATGAAAGAAAATGATACTCTAGAGTCTATTGCTTTTGATAATAATATGAGTTTAGATGAACTTAAAAGTATTAATAGTAGCTCTAATTATGTTTTTGGAAGTGAAATAAATATTCCAATAAGAGTAATAATTAAAAATATGTATTCATTATCAAAAATTCTTAAATCATTTAAAAAAAGAAGAGGAGAAATTGATTTTTTAAGTGATGAAGCAAAAATAATAATGGATGAAAATGATTCTGTTATAGAAATTAAGCCAAGGGTACAAAGAGAATCTGAAGAATTAATAGAAAACTTTATGATAGTAGCTAATGAAACAATAGCACAGTTTTTTTACGAAGAAAATGTTCCATTTGTTTATAGAGTTCATGAAAGTCCTTCTCCTAAAAAGATGGAAGAATATTTTAAATTTTTAGAATTATTAGGAATTCATTATAATGGGAAAATTAATGCATTAAGTGTTACAAGTAAGGATTGTCAAGCTTTATTAGAATTTTTAAATGATAGGCCTAATTATAAGGTTTTAAACAAGAAATTATTAAGGAGTATGAAGAAAGCAATATATAGTACTGAAAATCTAGGCCATTTTGGAATAGCTAGTCCTTGTTATACACATTTTACTAGTCCAATTAGAAGAATGAGTGACTTATTAGTACATAGAAGTATTACAGAATATTTAATAAATGATAATTATGATCAAGGATTTTTAAAACGTTGGGGAGCATATTTAAATACATTATGTGAACATATTTCAGAGTGTGAAAGAAATAGTGAAAAATGTGAATATGCTGTTGATGATATGTTAAAGTGTGATTATATGTCTAAACATATATTAGAAGATTTTGAAGTAACAATAGATTCATTATTATCAAATTCATTTTTTGTTCAAACAGATAATTTAATAGATGGAAGAGTAGATACTATGTTTATAAATGATAAATTAGTTTCAATTAATTCATACTATGAATATAATGAAAATATTATGGCATTTACTAGAAATAATAGAGTAGAGTTTAGAATGGGAGATAGAGTAAAAGTGAGATGTATGTCTGTAAATATAGATGAACGTAAAATAAATTTTGCTCTTATAGGTAAATTATAATGGAAATATATAATAGAAAAGCTAGTCATGATTATTTTATAAAAGAGGAATATGAATCTGGTATTGAACTTTTAGGTACAGAAATTAAAAGTATAAGAGTAGGTTCTGCTAATATAAGTGATTCGTATGCTAGAATAAAAAATAATGAAGTTTATTTAATAAATATGTATATTGCTCCCTACGAACAAGGAAGTTCATTTAATCATGATGAGAGAAGAGAAAGAAAATTATTATTACATAAAAAAGAAATAATTAAAATAAATGAAACTATTAATTTAAAAAGATATACATTAATTCCTTTAAAAATATATTTTGTAAGAAATAAAGTAAAGGTATTATTAGGAGTATGTGAAGGTAAAAAGTTATATGATAAAAGAGCTTCATTAAAAGAAAAAGATATGAAAAAGAGAATAAGTTACGAATAGTACGTAACTTTTTTCATATAATGTTTTAGGTGAACAAATGAAAAACTTACCTCCAATTTATGTTAATAAAATCAAAAAAATAAATAATAACAAAGAAACTTATTATTCATATTTAGATAATGACGTAGTAAGTAATGAAACTATAAACATTAGAAAAAAAATAAATGAATTATTTAAATCTAATAATTTTGTTTATAAAAAAAACTTTAATATTAAAACATTAGATAACGAGAATACTTATACTATTATATCTAAAAGTATTGATTATTTACTTTGTATTGATGGTAAAAAAATATATATTAAGGACATAATAGACATTAATGAAATTTGACTTTTAAAAGTATTTGATATATCATATTTTCTCAAGTAAGAGGGATTTATGACATATGGCGAATATATTAAAAAAATTATGAATGCTATAGAAACAAAATGCTTAAGTGGAATAGATTTGATTGATAAATCACAGCAAGATATTGTGAGTTTAAATTTGAGTGGTAAAGGTTTTACTATTCATAATAAAGATGGATCTTTGATAAGAAATGTTTCTGAAGATTTTGTAATTAACACTTTTTTTCATTTTGAAATTAATACTAAAAAAATGAAAGAAAGATCAGGATATATTAAAGAATTATATATAGATAATGAATATAGTGGTGTAAGTGATATTGTATCTTATAGGGAATTAGTAAAAATAATGGAAAGTGTTATAGATGAAGATGAAAGAAATTTGATTTTTCCAGATAATATTATAGACTTAAAAAGATATAAATTAGATAAAATATTATCAAGTATAAAAAATGTTAATATCTTATGTACTCATTTAAGTTCATTAAAAGGTAAGAAATTAGATGAATTTAAAGACAAATATGAAGAGGAAGCAAGGATGATTGAAAGAATGTATAGTGTAGAAATTAAACTTAATAAATATATGTATAAATTCTTTTTAGAGATGGCCAAAAAAGGTTATGAAATTGACATGGATTCTTTATGTAATTTTGATTTGTTTTACCAAGTAGTTTCTTTTAAAAATATAATGGATATGGTTGAACAAAATACTTCTATTAAAAGAAAATCAAATGATGGTGAAGAAAAAACTATATTTGGATTACCAGATATTAGTTATACTTCAGAACTAAAATTAAAATTAAATTGATAAAACACTTGCATTTATAAATAATATTTGATATTATTAAGTTACACAAAACGAAGTGTTTTTTTTTGGAGGGATTTATGAAGAAAATTAAAGGTTTCTTTAAGGGAGTAAGAAAAGAATCTAAATCTGTACGTTGGCCAGATGGTAAAATGCTTATAAAGTATTCTAGTATTACTATAGTAATGCTTGTATTCTTTGGATTATTCTTTTATGGACTTGATGCATTATTTGCATTTATAAGAGGTATAGTATAATGGATGGAGAAAAATTATGGTATGTAGTAAATGCATATAGCGGCCATGAACAAAAAGTAAAAGATTATTTAGAATCAAGAAGAGAAAGTATGGGAATGGAAAATAATATTTTTAGAGTTATTATTCCACAACGTACTGAAATAGAAGTTAAAGATGGAGTCAAGAAAGAAAAAGTTAAAAAAATGTTTCCAGGGTATGTATTAATTGAAATGGTAATGAGTGATGAAGCTTGGTATGTTGTTAGAAA
>CAZDPZ010000032.1:0-11003 GCA_964507635.1 uncultured Clostridium sp. | reverse complement strand
GGAGCAGCATTTGCTTTAGTATTATTTATATTATTAGTAATCATACTAGGTGCTTTTATCTAAAAGGAGGTGAATAAAGTATGATAGGTTGTAATACAAACTACAATACTTTCTTTATAATACTAGTTTTATTTATCCTTCTAGCTATAATTTTTGGCACTTGCACAGGATGGTAAAATATAAGAGGATTTTCCTCTTTTTATTTTATGCAAAAAATGGTATTATATATATAGGAGTGAGGACATTATGATAGATATTAAACTAATAAGAGAAAATAAGGAATTAGTAAAAGAAAACATTAAAAAGAAATTCCAAGATAGTAAGTTACATTTAGTTGATGAAGTATATGATTTAGATACTAATTATAGAAAGTTAAAAATAGAATTAGATAATTTAAGAAATGAAAAGAATAAATTAAGTGATTCTATAGGTTCTTTAGTTAGAGAAAATAAAAAGGATGAAATTCCTAATGTTAAAAAAAGTATTAATGATATTCAATCTAGAATTGATGAAATAGATGGAACTGAAGAAAAAATTGAACAAGAAATTAAAGAAAAAATGCTTAGTATTCCAAATATAATAGATGATAGTGTTCCAATAGGGAGGGATGACTCTGAAAATGTAGAATTAGAACGTTTTGGAGAAGCAAAAGTACCAAAGTATGAGATACCTTATCATGCTAATATATTAGAAAGTAAGAATGGTTTAGATAAAGAATCATCTGGTAGAACTTCTGGAAATGGATTTTACTATTTAATGGGGGATATAGCTAGACTTTCAAGTGCTATGTTATCATATGCTAGAGATTTCATGATTGATAAAGGTTTTACTTATTGTATTCCTCCATTTATGATTAGAAGTGATGTTGTATCTGGGGTTATGTCTTTTGATGAAATGTATAACATGATGTATAAAATTGAGGGAGAAGACTTATATTTAATAGGAACTAGTGAGCACTCTATGATTGGTAAATTTAAAGGACAATTATTAAAAGAAGATAATCTTCCATATACTTTAACCTCATATAGTCCATGTTTTAGAAAAGAAGTAGGGGCTCATGGTATTGAAGAAAGAGGAATATATAGAGTACATCAATTTGAAAAGCAAGAAATGATTGTTGTATGTAATGAAGAAGACGCTAATGATTGGTATGATAAAATGTGGAAATTTACCGTTGAATTATTTAGTAGTCTTAATATTCCAGTAAGAACTCTAGAATGCTGTAGTGGAGATTTAGCTGACTTAAAAGTTAAAAGTGTTGATGTTGAAGCATGGAGTCCAAGACAACAAAAATATTTTGAAGTTGGATCTTGTTCTAATTTAGGAACTGCTCAATCTAGAAGACTAGGAATAAGAATTAAAGGACAAAAAGAAAACTATTATCCTGCTACATTAAATAATACTGTTTTAGCAAGTACAAGAGCACTAATCGCATTAATAGAAAATAATTATAATGAAGATGGAAGTATAAATATTCCAAGTCCATTAAGAATGTATATGGGCGGAAAAGAAATAATATAAAAGGTATATAAAATATACTTTTTTTCATATAATTAATTATGAAAAGATATTTTAAATATTTATTTATTTTGATATTTGCAATATTTAGTTTTTATTATACTGATAGAGTCATATATATTTCTAAATATAATGACGCTATTTTAGCATCAATAAATGATTATGCAGATAAATATAATACTATTTGTAGTGAAGGAAGCATAAATGAAGATGGTGTTATTTTAGGATTAAGTGGAATAAGTGTAAATAAATCTAAAAGTTATTCTAATATGAAAGGAATTGGATTTAAAGAAGAATTAATAGAGTTTGAAAAGAATGAATGTATCTTAAATAAAAAAAACAATTTTGATAAATATATTATTTCTGGAAATGAAGTGGAAAATAATATTTCTATAATAATAAATGTTAATACGGGAAAATATTATAAAGATATGTTAGAAATATCATATATGAAAAATATAGAATTAAATTTATTATTAAATTCTGAATTTTTAGAAAAGAATATAATAGATATAGAAAACAAAAGTAATATATTATTTAAAGGTGATAGTAAAGATGAATTAGAAAAGTTCATCAATATTTTGCATAAAGAAATATATTGTGTTAAAACAAATGATTATGAAGTATTAAATATATGTAAAAAAGAAAAAATTAATAGTATTAAGATGAATTATATAATTCAAAAAGATTTACTTACTAATATTAAATATAATCTAAGTAGTGGTCACATAATTTTTATTGATGAAAATAAAGTAAACTTGAATGAACTATCAGCTAGTATTAATTATATTTTAAAAAGAGGTTATAAAATAGTAAGTATAAATGAATTATTAAGTGCATAAAAGTTGTCTTTTTTTATTAAAATGATATAATAAATTTATCAGAGGAAAGTATGGGTAAAAGTAAAGGTAAATTAAAAAAGTATATTAAAGATAAAAAAGCAGAACTAAAAAAGAATATTAAATCAATAAAGAAGAAAAGTAGAAGAAGCAGTTTGAGTATTTTATTTGATTTATTTTGGTGTCACATAGTTTATGGAACAAGCCAAAAAGATTATGAAACATTCTTCTTTTATGATAAAAGTGTACTAAGAGATACTTATTTAACAGAGTATATTAATAATAAATTAAATATAAAATTTAATAATCTTGATTCATTAAATCCATTTACTGATAGACAAGAATTTAATAATGTATTTAAAAATTATTTATGTAGAGAAACTTATAATGTGAATGATATGAATTATAAAGAATTTGAATCGTTAGTTCTTTCTAAAAAAGAATTTTTTTGTAAGTCATCTACTATTGACTCTAAAATAAAATCCGAAAAATTAAATATAAATAATTTTAGAGCACCGGGATATATGCTGGAACATATAAAAAATAATAAGATTTGTTTATTAGAGGATGTTTTATACGAAAATAAAAAATTATCTAAGATAGATCCATATACAGTTGATTCAATTATGTTTGAAACTATAGTTGTTAATAATGCTGTGCATGTATTATATGCTGTTATATCTTTTGGTACTAAAGATTATCCTGCAGATTATATTGATGATGACAGTATTTTTGCTTTAGTTGATTTAAAAACAGGTATTATAGTAAGTGATGCTATAGATATAAATGGAAAAGAATATGGTACTCACCCAATTTCTAAAGAAAAAATAAATGGATTTAAAGTACCACATTTTAAAGAAGCTTATGATATGGTAAAGGAGTTAGCTAAAGAAGTTAGTGACGTAAAAAGAGTACAATGGAGTATATGCATTACTGATTCTAAGCCAGCATTATTATCAGCAAATACTTTTATTAATTATGAAGTAGTACAATTAGCTGAATATGCAAGAAGTAAAAAAGGAATTTTACCATTTTATAAAAAATATATTAAATAATATTTTTAAATTTTTCTCTATTTTTAATAGTAGAGCTTTTTAATAAAGAAGATGCTCTTAATAGTTTTATATTTCCATATTTTTTTGTTATTTTATTAATCATTTCATTTAATGAGTTTGAAGCTGAAATATTCTGATCAAATAAACTAAGTTGAGTAGCTCCTTTTTTATTTAATTTTGAAAATGCTATTGTTACTTTTCTAATAGGGTAATTTTCTATGTTATTATTATAAATGTATTTTAAAGTATTAAATATATTATCTGTATTATCTTCATAATTATTTAGAAGAATAGTATCTTTAAAACTTTTATATATTTCTTTTGAATAATTTATTTTTAAAAATACAAGTTTTGTAGTTAAATCCATACTTCTTAACTTATTTACTAACATATCATTCATTTCTTTCATTATAAGAATAGCTTCTTCCATAGTATAATCTCTATATAATATTTGACTCATACTTATAGATTTATCTTTCTTACGATTGTTATATTCTTTTATTGTACTAAAATCAATCCCATTTGCTTTACACCAAATATCATTCCCCATTACATTTCCAAATCTTTTTATGTAAAAATTTTTAGTATAGTTATTAATATCTCCAACTTTATATATTCCTAAATTATTTAATTTGTTCATTGTATTATTTCCAAATCCCCATATTTTATTAAGTGGATTTATTTTCCATAATTTATTCTCTATATCATTATAAGTCCATAATGCAATACAATCTTTATTATGTTTTGCTTCAGTATCCATAGCGACTTTAGCTAAGAAAATATTTGGGCCAATCCCACAAGTCGAAGTAATACCTGTTTTTTGCTTTATTGTATTCATTATATCCAATGCTAGGCTATAAGAACTTTTTTTATAATATTTTAAATAATTAGTAGCATCTATAAATACTTCATCAATAGAATAAGCATGTATATCTTCTGCAGAAAAAAATTCTTCATATATTTTGTAAACTTTATTACTATATTCTTCATATAGTCTCATTCTAGGTTTAGCATAAATTATATTAATATTTTTGGGAATAATTTTTTTTATTTCAAAAACTCTACTTCTTGATTGAATGCCAATATTTCTTAAGTAGGGAGAAGCAGCTAAACTCATAGCTCCATCTCCACGAGATATATCCGCTACGACTAATGGAGTAGTAAATGGGTCTAACCCTCTATAAACACATTCAACTGAAGCAAAAAAACTTTTTAAATCAATACATATTATACTTCTATTGTCCATACAAACACCTTTTCGTATTTATTGTAACACATAAGAAAAGATTGTCAATATAATTTTAACAATCTTTACTTTTTAATTTAAATTCAAGTATTTTACTTTTTTCTTCTTTCTTTTGCTCTAAAATATGTTTTAACATATCAGCATATTTTTTTCTAACATTAGGATATAATCTGTCCTCACTAAGTAAAGAAGCACAAATGTCATCTACACTTATTTCTTCTTTATCATTTAATGTAGCATTTGCGAAAACTTCTTTTAAAATTCCCAATACTAATCTTGGATTATTTTCCGTATCTAAATAATTTCTATTCTTTTTATTAGTTGCTTCAATTAATATATTAAGAATTTTTCTTTTTTCTTCATCACTAAAATTAAATTTAGAATAACTTATTTTATTATATGCAGTAATTAGATTATCTAATATGCCATAAATAACTTTTTCGTTTGGTTCAGATAAATTAATACGTTTAAATCTACTTTTAAATGCTTCATTTTCTAACATATATTTATTATATTCATTTGTAGTAGTAGCACCTATAACACCAAGTTTTCCACTAGTTAAGAATGGCTTTAATATTTCAGCGATAGAGTTATCATTTCCTTCTGATTTTCCAGCACCTATTGCTTGATGCATTTCATCAATAAAAAGTATTATATTACCATCTTCAATTATTTGATTTAATATTTTGTTCATTTTTTCTTCAAGACTTCCAACATATTTAGTCCCAGAAACAATAGAACTAATATCTATACTAATTATTTTTTTATTTTTTAAGACATTAGGAACCAAACCATTTTGTATTCTATATGCAAGACCTTCTACTAAAGCCGTTTTCCCAACTCCAGCATCACCAACTATAATAATTCCTCTATCGTGTTCAGGATAACATAGTACTTGTTCAATCTTTCTAATTTCTTCTTCTCTTCCAACACTTGGATCTTTTAAATATTTAACTTTTGTTAAATCTTTAGATAATTTATTTAATTCTTTATGTTCTGAATTATTATTCTTTTTATTTTCCTCATTATTTTTTACTATTGAATCATTAGAACCATCTTTAAAAGCATCAATTATTTTTTTACTTCCAAAAAGATTTTCTTTTTTAAAATCAATTATTTTTTTAACCTTTTCCCCATTTATGAATCTTTCAACAGTAAAATTAAACTTTTCATTAGAATCAAAAGTATTTATAAATTCTTGGAATATTTCATCACATATTGGTTTACCATTTATTTCAATTATATTTGAAACATTATTAAGTTCATAATTTTCATTTTTTACTGGAATAAAAATACTTTTTCCACCTTTTGTAATTAAAATTAACATGTTATTACAATAATTAATAGTAACACTATCAAAACAATATCTATAAACTTTATCATTAGATGTACTTTTATTTAGTTTAATACCAATACTCTTAAAGAATTGAGTATATTTATTAGCACTAATTTCACTATATTTTTCGTACATTTTATCATCAAATATATCTTCTTCATTAGTAACACATTTTAAAAAACTATTTAAATGTTCATAATATGCTTGAGCACTATCAAAAAATATAAATGGTTCTAAATCACTTGAATGTAATTCTCCATCATTAAGTCCAAATTCATCTGAAACGAATCCTACTATTCTTGATAATGATTCTTTGAGATTTATTTTATTTAAACATTTTATATCATCTATTGATTTTTTAAGTTCAAATTTAACTTTATCATTACTAAATACGTCTATACAATTGCCAAATGTTATATCATAACTATTAAATAAATTTTTTATCCAACCATTTAATTTTAATGATGCTAAGAAAAAAGATAAATTTATAATATCTTCACTATTTCGAAGGTATTCATTTAAAGTTTCATAGTTTTCGCCATTTACATTTTTAATTTGAGTTAGTTCATTAAAATAATCTATTAATGAGTAAAATATAAGCAAATATTTTTGTGAATATTCTTTAAAATCATAATATAAATCTTTATTATTCATCCTTGCTCTCCAATTAATTTGAATATAGTATCAAAAAAGACAAAGTAAGTCAATAAATCACTTGATAATTTTTAATAAACATGATAACATATTATTATCTTTTGTGAAGAAGTAGTAATAAAGACGGATTATATTTAAGAGAGTTAGCAATGGATGAAAAGCTAATATATAATTATTTTATGAATTCAGTTTCATATAAAAGAACGTAATTTGGCGTTAACAATTTAAGAGCATAAATATTATGAATTAAGGTGGTACCGCGGAATCATTTCGCCCTTATGATTAATATTTTTTATTTTATAAAGGAGAAACATATGATAAACGAATTAGAAAAATTAAAGAAAAATGCTTTAAAAGAGATTGATAATATTAATGATGAAGTAGAAATTAATAATGTTAGATCAAAATACTTGGGTAAAAAAAGTAAATTTATTGAGATAATGAGTAATATGAGTAAATTATCAAATGAAGAGAAAAAAGAAATTGGTAGTAAATCTAATGAAGTGAGAAAAATGATAAATGAATCTTTAGATGCTAGACTTAGTGTTATTAAAGAGGCTGTTTTAAATGAAATATTAGAACACGATAAAATAGATTTAACTCTTCCGAGTAAAAAGAATAAATATGGTACTAAACATCCAATTACTATGGTAACTGAAGAGATAGAGGATTTATTTATTTCTATGGGGTATGATGTAATAGGTGGACCTGAAGTTGAAACGGATCATGTTTGTTTTGAAATGTTAAACGTTCCTAAAGGACATCCTGCTAGAGATGCTCAAGATACTTTCTATATAAGTGATGAAATGCTCTTAAGAACACAAACTTCAACTATGCAAGTAAGAAGTATGTTAGCGAACGAAGCAAAAAAGCCATTTAAATTAATATGTCCAGGAAAAGTATATAGAAGAGATGATGATGCTACACATTCTCATCAATTTACTCAAATAGAAGGTTTAGTTGTAGGAGAAAATATATCACTTTCTGATTTAAAAGGTACATTAGAACTTCTTTGTAAAAAATTATTTGGTAATGATAGGGAGGTTCGTTTTAGAGCTAGTTATTTCCCATTTACAGAGCCAAGTTATGAAGTAGATGTATCATGTTTTAATTGTAATAAAAAAGGTTGTTCATTATGTAAAAATACTGGTTGGATAGAAATATTAGGAAGTGGAATGGTTCATCCAAATGTATTAAATGGATGTGGATTTGATTCTAAAAAATATACAGGATTTGCATTTGGACTTGGAGTAGAAAGAGTAGCCATGTTAAAGTACGGAATAGATGATATAAGATTACTTTATACTAATGATTATAGATTCTTACGTAATTTTGATAGGAAGGAGTTATAATATGAAACTTAGTAAAAAATTTGTAAACGATTATATATGTTTAGATAATATTGATATTAATGTTTTAGCATCATCAATGGTTAAAATTGGAAATGAATATGATAGTATTAAAAGTTTGATAAATTGTCCTAATAGCGAAAAACTTGTTATTGGAAAAGTTATAGAATGTAGTCTTCATCCCGAGAGTGACCACTTACATGTATGCAAAGTAGATATTGGAAGCGAAGTATTAAATATTATTTGTGGAGCTCCAAATGTAAGAAAAGGCATAAAAGTTATTGTTGCTTGTAGTGGAACAATTTTATCTAATGGAGTAATTAAATCTACTACTATATTAGGTCGTGAATCTAATGGTATGATTTGTTCTTTATCTGAATTAGGAATAGAAAATAAATTTTTAGATAAGAAAGAAATAGATGGAATACATGAATTAGATAATAGTGCTATAGTTGGTGAAAATGCTATAGAATATATGGATATGAATGATGAAATAATAGATTTTGAACTTACAGCTAATAGAGGAGACTTACTTAGTATGTTAGGTCTTGCTTATGAAGTAGGTGCTATTATCGATTCAAAAGTAACCCTTCCTCCTATGGATTATAAAGAAATAAAAGATAATATTAAAGATAGTTTAAAACTTAAAATTGATACAGATAATGTATATACTTTCTTAGCTAAAGAAGTAAAGAATATTGTTATAAAAGAAAGTCCAGCATTTATTAAAAATAGATTAATTGCTTGTAATATTAGACCTATTAATAATGTAGTTGATATATCTAATTATGTAATGTTAGAAACAGGACAACCACTTCACTTCTATGACGAATCCAAACTAGAAGATACTATTGGAGTAAGAATGGCAAAAGATGGGGAAATCCTTACTACATTGGATCAAAATAAAAGAATACTTTCTCAAAATGATATAGTTATAACTAATGGAATTGATCCAATAGGATTAGCTGGAGTAATGGGTGGATTAGATACTGAAATAGTAGAAGATTCAAAGAATATAATTATAGAATCAGCAATTTTTAACCCAATTAATATTAGACTTACATCTAAAAAATATTTAAGAAGCGAAGCTAGTATTAGATTTGAAAAAGGATTAGATGTAAATAGATGCTATATGGCAATGTCTAGAGCTTGTTATTTACTTGAAAAATATGCAAGTGGAGAAGTTTGCAAAGGATTAGTTGAATACAATACTTTAGATAAGACTGATAAAGTAATCAAAATATCTTTAAATAAAATAAATAATGTTTTAGGCTCTAAACTAAAAAGTGAAGAAGTTAGTAAAGTATTTGATTTATTAGAGTTTAAATCTATTTGTGAAAAAGGGATATTTACAGTAACTGTTCCATCAAGAAGAATAGACATATCAATTGAAGAAGATTTAATAGAAGAAGTTGGAAGAATTTATGGGGTAGACAACATTGAAGGTACTCTTCCTAAATTTGAAAGTACACCTTCAACAAATACTAATAAAATAAAAAGAATAGTTACTGATAAAATGATTAGTATGGGACTAAATGAAGTAATTACGTACTCTTTAATTAATGTAAAAGACGTATTTAAGTTTACCAATGATGAGTTTGGTTTAATTAAAGTATTAGATCCTATGAGTGAAGAAAGAGTCGTATTAAGACATAGCTTAATAACATCTTTAATAGAAGTATATAATTATAATAAAGCAAGAAATATGAAAGATGTATCTATATTTGAAATAGGAAAGAGTTTTTCACTTATTGAAGGAAACTATATAGAAGAGAATAAATTAGCTTGTTTACTAACGGGAAACTATTCAAATGAAATAGTAAAACAAGAATATGATTTTTATAAAACAAAAGGCATAGTTGAAGAATTATTAGATTATTTAGGATATAATAACAGATATTCATTTGTTAATGGAGATTTGCCTCCTGAAATGCACCCTACAAAAAGTGCATACATAAATGTAAATGGTGTTATAGTTGGATTATTTGGATGTGTACATCCTAATGTAATAAAAACGAGTACTTATGTAATAGAAATTAACTTAGATTTACTCTTATCTATTAAAGTAGGGAGATTAAAATATAAAGAATTTTCTAAATATCCTGGTATCTCTATGGATTTATCATTTATATTAACAAAAGACATAAATAGTGAAGATATAATTAAGACAATTAAAAAAGAAGGTGGAAAGACTCTTAAAAATGTTTCAATATTTGACTATTATGAAGGAGATAAAATTGATTCAGATAAAAAGTCTATAGGATATAGTTTGTATTTTGAATCATTTGACAAAACACTTACAGAAGAAGAAATTAATCCTTTGATAAGTAAGATTATAGAAAGCGTTATAAAAAGATACAATGCTGTATTAAGAGACAATAAATAAGCCATTAAGGCTTATTTTTCTATAAAAAAAAACAACTACAAGGTAATTGAATTCTAAAATGTTATTTGCAAGTTAAACCTGAATCTTCTCCTTCCATTAAATCAATGAATTCTTTTTTTGTTGTAGTTTTAAATGATTCTTTATCATCTGCAAGGATAGTTGCATAGTCAAAGGATACTTTTTTACCATCACACGTAGCTATATCACTACCTATTGTTTTTAGTAAATTGCAATAGCTATCTGCAGTAGATTGATCATCAAATGTCATAGATACAGTTGCTATTTTAACGACATCATCTTTATCAAATTCAGCAACAATATTCATCGAATATTCAACATCCTCTTCTTTAAAATTACCACTACAATTTACTTCGTTTTTACCGCATCCGCTAAGTAAAACAATGCAAAATATCAGAGGTAAAACATAAAATATTTTTTTCATTTTTTACTCCTCTCTATAAATATTATATATATTTTTTATTGCTTTTTCAACCAAAATAAATATATTTACAAAAGTAATAATATGTGATAATATTAATTTAAAGTAGGAATGGTAAGAATGAAGAAAAAAATAGTATTAATTATAGTTATGTTAATTCCTTTTATAGTAAGAGCACAAA
>CAZDPZ010000031.1:0-11636 GCA_964507635.1 uncultured Clostridium sp. | reverse complement strand
CTTAGTTAATTCAAGGATACTTCTTTGTTAAGTATCCTTTTTTAGTAATTATACTTGACAAACACATATAATTACTATATAATCTTACTTGTTAGAAAAGAAAGAAAGAGTATCCACTCTTCACCAGATGTATTAGTGCATTGGTAGAAAGCTTAATAATTATGAGTTTTTAAAGTGGATACTAGTGTATTCACTTTTTTAAATGTAATATGGAGGTGTTAGCAATAGCTAAACAAAATGATGTTCGTATTAATGAACAAATAACTTATTCAACTGTAATGGTAATTGGACCTAATGGAGAAAAGCTTGGACTTAAAAATATTAAAGACGCTTTAACTTTAGCACAGTATGCTGGACTTGATTTAGTATTACTTAATGATTCTAAAGAGAATCCTGTTTGTAAAGTAACTGATTATAATAAATATCGTTACGAGAAACAAAAGAAAGAAAAAGATGCTAGAAAAAGACAAAGAGAATTAAATCTTGAAATGAAAGAGTATAGATTAAGTGTAAGTATTGATGTAGGGGATTTTGAAACTAAAGTTAGAAACGCTAAAGCTTATCTTGAAAAGGGACATAAAATTAAAGTTTCAGTTAGATTTAGAGGAAGACAATTATCTCATCCTGAATTAGGGCGTGAAGTAATAATGAGATTTGCTGATAAATTATCAGATGCATCAATTATTGAAGTAATGCCTAAAATGGAAGGAAGAAGTATGCAAATGTTTTTAGCACCTAAAAAATAAAGAAGGAGAGTGTATTTATATGCCAAAAATGAAATCACATGGTGGAATATCAAAAAAAATTAGAGTAAGAGCTTCTGGTTCAGCAGTTATTGGACACGTAGGAGCTAATCACAATAGTGGTAAAAAATCAACAGATTTTAATAGAAAATCTAGAAAAGGTTCTGTTCTAAGTAGTGGAGACGCAAAAAGATATAAGGGACTTGTTAAGTAAAGAGCGGGGGAGAGATTAAATGACAAGAGTTAAAGGTGGAGTAGTATCCAAAAATAGAAGAAGAAAAGTATTAAAAAGAGCAAAAGGATACTTTGGAAGTAAACATAGATTATATAAGACAGCTCAAGAACAATTATTTCATAGTGGACAATATAGTTTTAATGATAGAAAGAAAAGAAGCAATGACTTTAGAAAATTATGGATTACAAGAATTAATGCTGCATGTAGAAACAATGATATAGTATATTCTAAGTTTATTAATGGTCTTAAGAAAGCTAACATTTCTATCAATAGAAAGATGTTAAGTGAACTTGCAATATTTGCTCCAGAAGAATTTACTAAGCTAGTAGTTATATCTAAAAATGCTTTAGAAGGTAAAACAACTAAGAATACTTCTACGGAGGTAGAACAAAAAGTTGAAAAAACTATAACCGAAAAAGTAGACTACTCAAAATTAACGGTTGCTGAATTAAAAAGCATATGTAGTGAAAAGAGTATCGAATTAACTAGTAGTATGAAAAAAGCTGATATAGTAGCATTATTAAGTAATAAGTAATTATTACTTTTTATTTTGTTAAGTTTGTTATATAATATAGCCATGAAGAAGAAACTAAAAAAATATGTAGATCCATTTTTATATGATACTCCAGAGTTAGATGTTCATGGTTATGATAGATTTGGTGCTTTGGCATTGATAGATAACTTTATTGATAATAATTTAAGAATAAATAAGAAGACTATAATTATTATTCATGGTAAGGGTAGTGGAATATTAAAGAACGAAACACAAAAGTATTTAAAAAAAGATTCAAGAGTGTTAAACTATGAAGTAAATATGTTTAATGATGGGCAAACTATAGTATATTTAAGATAAAGGAGGGTATATGCAACAATATTATGCAACTAAAAAAGTTAATGATTTATTATATTTATGTGATAATGATTTAAATCATATTAAAAATGTTATGAGAATGAAAGAAAATGATAATGTAATTGTTGTTTATAATGATTCTAGCTATGTATGTGAATTAAACAAAGATTTATTATCTTGTAATATAAAAGGTATATTTAAAAGTGGTGAAGATAATACATCATTTATAGCATTTATTCCGCTCTTATCTGAAGAGAAAATGAGTTTTATGTTGCAACATGGTACTGAACTTGGAATTACTGAATTTATTGTTGTAATGTATAATCATTGTAAATATAAACTTTTAAAAAAAGATTATGATAAAAAAATTAATAGATGGTCTAAGATAGTGAAAGAAGCAAGTGAACAGTGCTATAGAATACATAAACCTAGTGTTACAAAAATTATTAAAGCAGAAGAAATATCAAGTCTATGTAGTGTAAATGTTTTATGCTCTCTTGTAAAATCTAATGTAAACAGTATTTGTGATGTATTAACACTTGAGAATTGTAATGATACAATTAGTTTAGTATTTGGACCAGAAGGTGGTTTAAGTAGCGAAGAGGAAGAATTAATAGAAAATAAGGGATTTATAAAAACTTCACTTGGAAATAATGTATTGAGGAGTGAAACAGTTATACTTTATTTATCTTCTATTAGATCATACTTAAAGGAAGTGAAAAATGAGCACGTTTGATGAGTTTTTAGAAACATTTATGAGTGGAGATTATTTTTTAATATTTTTAATATTAATGATGATTATATTATTGGTTTTAGTTTTAGCATTAATTAAAACGAGATTACAATATACTGAAATGTTAGAATGTGAAAGCAAAACTCTTGAAAAGGAAGAAAAAGATATTATAGATGATATAAAGTCTAGTATTTCTCATCCAGTTAATAATAATATTGAACAATCTCCTATTATAAAACAAGTTGATACTTCTAGTATAAAAACGTATGATAATATAATTGATGATTATGAAAGCAGTGAAGAAGAAAATGCTGTAATTAGTGCTTCTGATCTTGAAAGAGAAAAACAAAAAAGAATGGATGAACTTGGAATTAGTAATTCGCAATCAATGATTCAAAAATATGAAGAAGAGCAAGAAAAGAAAGCAATAATTAGTTATGAGCAATTATTAAAAAATGCATCAAATATTACTCTAACATATAAAAATGAGAGTAAACCTATTAAAGACTATCCTAAAATTAATAAAGTAGAAATTAATCAAAAAGAAATAGTTCAAACTGATAATTATTTACAAGAAGAAGAGTTCTTAAAAGTACTAAAGGAGTTTAGATTAACAATATAATGAAAACATTTTTAATTAAAACATTGGGTTGTAAAGTAAATTCTTATGAAAGTGAATTCATAAGAAATTTATTTTTATGTAACGGATACAAGAAAGTGAATGAATCTGCAGATGTTTGTGTTATTAACACATGCACAGTTACAAATACAGCTGATAATAAAAGTAAACAAGCTATTAATAATATAAGAAAATATAATAAAAATGCTATTGTTGTTTCAATAGGATGCTTTTGTCAGTTTAGAAAAGATAACATCAATACACTTATTGATAGCGACATAATACTTGGAAATAAAGATAAATCTAAAATATTAGATTATATTAATGAATTTAAAAAAAATCATAAAAAGATTATAAAGTTTTATGATATGTCAGATGTTGAATTTGAAGATATGGAAATTAAGCGTTATTTTTATCATCATAGAGCATTTATTAAAATTGAAGATGGATGCAATAATTTTTGTAGTTATTGCATAATTCCATATGTTAGAGGTAGAGTAAGAAGCAAAGATTATTATAAATGTATTAGTGAATTCAATACTGTTTCAAAAACACATAAAGAAGTAGTACTATGTGGAATCCATACTGGACAATATTTTAGTCATGAAAAACGTTTATCTGATTTAATAAATGAAATGTCTAAAATAACGGAAATAAAAAGAATAAGATTATCTTCAGTAGAAATAGTTGAGTTAGATGATGGGATGATGAATGTTCTTAAGAGTGTTGATACTTTTGTATCTCATTTACACATACCTCTTCAAAGTGGAAGTGATAAAATACTTAAACTTATGAATAGAAGATATGATAGAGAATATTTTATAAATAAAGTAAATGAAATAAGGATGATAAGACCGGATATTGCTCTTAGTACGGATATAATAGTGGGTTTTCCGGGTGAAACAGAAGATGATTTTAATGATACATTGGAGTTTGCTTCACAAATTGGGTTTTCTAAAATACATGTTTTTCCTTATTCTGACCGAAGTGGTACTGTTTCTTCACGTATGAAAGATAAAGTACCAAATGAAGTAAAGAAACAAAGAGTTAAAAAATTAATTGAATTATCATATAAACTGGAAGAAGAATATTTTAATAAATTTATAGGAAAAGATAGAGAAGTACTAATCGAAGAAAATAAAAATGGCTATTATTATGGATTTACAGAGAATTATATTCCTTTAAAGCTTAAAGGTGATTATAAAATAAACGAAGTATATAGTGTGCAAATAACTTTAGAAAATATCAATTTTGATATGAAAAACGAGTAAAATAGTTGTCAAAATATTAAATATATGATATGATTATTTTGCTTTTGATGGCGATGTAGCTCAGTTGGCTAGAGCATCTGGTTCATACCCAGAGGGTCGAGAGTTCGAATCTCCCCGTCGCTACCATAAAAAAATAACTCAAGAAATATAATTTCTTGAGTTTTATAATATATTAAAGTGTTACAAAATAGTAAAAATTGTTGCTTTTATTATTTCTATTTGATAGAATTACTATAGGAGATAGAAGTGAAAAAAAAGAATGGATTTACTTTAATTGAATTGTTAGCAGTAATAGCAATTTTAGCTTTACTTGCAATATTAACAGTACCAAAAGTAATAGATGTTTATAATACGGCAAAAAAGAATGTATTTGTTACATCAGCTAAGAAAATATATGATACGGCAGCAGCTGAATACTTGCAATCTGCTATTTCAAATAATGGAGAGCCAGCTACGGAAGAATGTTTGTACTGCAAAAGTCAAACTGATACAAATAATACAATTAATATAAGTGGAGAAGATGATATATATTATTATGTTGTTTTAAATAATAAAGGTGAAGTAGAAAAAATAATCGTTTGGAATGATGAAATGTACATAAGTAAAAGTGGCACTGGCGAGATTTCAATGGAAGATATTACTTCTAACCAAGTGGTAGATTTACCTATAAACAATTCATCATGTAGTAATATCACTTCTATAGTTAATGAATCAAGTATACCTGAAGTAAGTGATTCATATGAGATTAACTTAACTCTTTCTCAACCAGATAGATATAATATGCGGGTAAGTGCGGTAATGACAAATATGAGTGATTCAGCATTTAACTCAGTTGAATATATTATTTATAGAAGTGTAGAAGGCGGAGAGTTTGTTGAAATGTCTAGACAAACACAAACAAATAAATCCGAAAATTTTCTATTAATATATGACGATACAATTTCTGACATAACACAGGCAGATATGGATTATAAAGTAATTGCTTATACCGAATATAACCAGGAAATTGATCAAAAAACTAGTAGTTTTCGTTACTGGGTATGTTTTGTTGCTGGAACAAAGGTTTTAACAGAAACTGGATATAAAAATATAGAAGATATTGAAACTGGAGAAAAAGTATATTCATATAACTTAGATACGAATGTATTAGAACTTAGCTCGGTATTAAAACTAATTAATAGTAGTACTTCAAGTACATATAAAATGACTATAGGCGGTGAAATAGTCGAAATGTCACCTAAACATCAATTATATATAATTGATAAAGGTTGGGTAAGAGCATATGATGTAAAAATTGGTGATAAGATGTTAAGGTCAAATGAAGAAAAAATAGAAATAACTAAAATTGATTATATAGAATATGATGAGCCAATACCAACATACAATTTATCAATTGAAAATAATAGTAATTATTTTGTAACTAATATTCAAGTATTAGTTCATAATGAGGTTTCACGAGAATAGTATATTTAAATCATTTGTAAAAAAATAGATAATTTGGTAATATTTATATATGAAGAAAAATAGTATAAAAGAATTAATTATTGTATTTATGTTTATTGTTTTAGAAGAGATAATTTTCTCTTTTTTAACGTATAAAAATTTTAATGTGTATATGATTTTGTTTTCCTTTAATATTTCTATATTGATATATATAATGTATAAAATTATTAATAATAAAACGTTTATTTATGTTACTTTTAGTATTATCATATTTTTATTTTTAATAAATTATATCTATTTTTATAATTATTCAAATTTTATCACATTTGATATTTTATTTAAATCATTAAGTGTTTTAAATTTTACTAACAATATAATAACTATCATAGGTAAGAATATATTACAAGTAATATTAATTCTTATACCTTATATCTTTTCTATAATTATATTCTATAAGAGAATCAGTGTTGTTAAAGAAAGACTAGTTATTCCGATTATATCTTTTATATGTAGTTATATAATAGCAATTACTTGTATTTTACTTTTTTCCAATAATTCAGTTTATTCTATAAAATCATTGTATTTTGATGTTAATTTTCCTCTTAAAAATCTATATAATTTTGGATTGCTTACATCTATAAGGATAGATATTCAAAGAAGTGTTTTTGGATTTAAGGAGAAATCATCAATGGTAGAAGCAAATAATAATTTATATTCATCTTCAAAATATAATGTTTTAGATATTAATTTTATCAATAATGACACGGAAGATATAAATGAGATTAGTGAATATTTAAAAATGTCTATTCCTAGTAAGAAAAATTTATATACGGGATTATTGAATGGAAAGAATTTAATATTTATTGTTGCTGAATCTTTTAATACAATAGCTATTAGTGAGAATATTACTCCTAATTTATATAAGTTATTTAATGAAGGATTCACATTTGATAATTATTATAGTCCTCTTTATCCTGTATCTACTGCTGATGGGCAATACTTAATTGATGAGTCACTTTTTCCTTCAGATAGTGTTCATAGCTTAATAGAAGTTAATAATAATTATTTACCTTATTCATTAGCTAATATGTTTTCTTCTATAAATTATAAAACGTATTCTTATCACAATTATTATTATAATTATTATGATAGAGATAAGTATTATAAAAATATTGGGTTTGATGTATATAAAGCAATTAATAATGGATTAGATGTAGAAATATATGATAGAAGTGATTACGATATGGCAGTAAAAACGATAGATGAATATATAAATAATGATAAGTTCTTTGCTTATTATTTAACTATGTCAGGCCATGCTGCGTATAATGAAAGTAATAAAATAGCATTGAAAAACTATGATTTATTAGAAGACTATTCGTATAGTAATGGAGTAAAATATTATCTTTCTACACAAATTGAATTGGATAAAATGTTAGGACTACTATTTAAAAAGCTAGAAGAATATAATAAATTAAATGATATTGTTATTGTTCTTGTACCTGATCATAATCCTTTTGGACTTACAATAGACGAAGTTAATGAACTAACGGATAAGAATGTTGATAATGAATTTGAAAAATATAGATCTGGATTTGTCATATATAATAATGACATTAATAAGTATAAAAGTAATGATAACTATTGTTCTAACATAGATGTTTTACCAACACTATTAAATGCTTTTGGATTTGAATATGACTCTAGACTATTAATGGGAAGAGATGCTTTGTCCAATAATGAAGGAATGGTTATATTTGGAAATAGAAATATTGTTACAAAAACATATAAATATTCAAATATTACTGATACTTTATATGGTAATGAAAATGGATTAGATATTGAAAAAATAAAGAACAAAATGTATCTTAATCATAAAATATCTAGATTAATACTTGAAAACGATTATTATAAAAAGTTATTTAACAAAAATTAGAAATAATTACAATAATATAGATTTTACATTGATTATTTGATACAATATATATTAGGGTGATAGTATATATGAATAAAACAACTATTCTTATTGTATGTATATTTATTATACTTATAATTCTTTTGCTTGTTCTTACTATTGTCTTTAAGAAAAAGAAGAAACGTAACATATTAGAAACTATAGACCAATTAACAACTCAGAAGAATTTAATAATATCATCTTCTTTAATTAGTGAATTAGGTAAAGCAAGTAAATTAGCAAATAATAAGAAAATAGAAAATGATATAGAGAAGTGGAAAGAAAGATTTAATAGTCTTGAAAAAGAAGATATGCCTCTTTTAACTGATGAATTAGTTGAAGTAGAAAATTATTGTATTGATAAGAATTATAGTAAATGTGATGAGGTAATAACTAGTGTTGAAAAGAATATTTATCATGTTAAAGCTAAAGCAAATAAGTTATTAAATGAAATTAAAGATTTAACTGAAAGTGAAGATAGAAATAGAGAAGCAATAACAAAAATAAAAAGTACATACAGAGAAATTGTTTTTAAATATAATAAAAATAAACCTGATTATAAGGAAATATCTTCTAGAGTTGATTTACAATTTGAAAATATTGATAAATTGTTTAGTGCTTTTGAAGTTTCAATGGCTAATCATGAATATGAAGAATTAAGTAAAATAGTTAAAGTATTAAGTGATATGATTACTAATATAGGAATAGTAATTGATGAAGCACCTACTATTATATTAATGTCTACTATTATTCTTCCTAAGAAAATGAAAGATATTAAGAATGCAAGTAATAAATTAGCTCGTGAAGGATATAATATAGAATATTTAAATATTGATTATAATTTAGAAGAAACTAATAAAAAAATTAATGAGATAATGGATAGATTAAATGTACTTAATATGCAAAACTCAGTTTTTGACTTAAAAACATTACTTGATTATTATGAAAGTTTATATAATGATTTTGATAATGAAAAAAGAGGTAAAAGAGAATATGAAAGAGGCCTTATTAATATAAGTGAACGTATTAGTAAAGTTAGTTCTATAATAAGAAATCTATATTCTGAAATTGATAATATAAAAGATACGTATGATTTAACTAATGAAGAAATACTTGTTATTGATGAAATTAATAAAGAATTAATAGCAGTAAAAGACAGTTTTAAGTTTTTAAATGACAGAACTTTAACAAAGATAACTCCTTATTCAAAATTAAGTGAACAATGTGAATTAATAGCTGTTAATTTATCAAAAGTAGAGGATAAGTTAGAGTCTACTCTTAAAAATTTAGGTAGTTTAAAAGAAGACGAGTCAAGAGCAAGAGATCAATTATATGAAATAAAGAGTATTATTAATAATTCTAGATATAAAATTAAGGATTATAATTTGCCGGTAATTCCTAAAAAGTTTTATGTTGAATTAAAAGAGGCATATGATTCAGTAAAAGAAATAACAAAAGAACTTGAAAAGAAACCTATATCAATTAAAGTATTAAATTTAAGAGTTGATACTGCAAGAGATTTATCACTTAAATTGTTTCAAACAGCATCTTCTTTAGTTAAAACAGCAGCTATGGCAGAAATGGCAATAGTATATGGTAATAGATATAGATCAAGTGATATAGATGTAGAGCAGGGGCTTAATTTATCTTCTAAAGCATTCTTTAAAGGAGAATATAAAAGTTCTTTAGAAATTGTTTTGAATACTTTGAATATTGTTGAACCTGGAATACATAAGAAACTATTAAGCAAGATAGAAAGCGGTGAATAATATGGCTAAAAAGAAGAAAGAAAGAAGCGAAACAAAAACAGGGTTTCAATATGGAAAGGAATTACAAGGATTACTACTTGTCTTACTTTCAATTACTGGACTTGGATCTTTTGGATTTGTTGGTAGATTAATTAAAAAGTTTGCTATATTTTTGTGTGGAAATTGGTATTCTTTATTATTGGTTTTAGCTTTTTGTTTAGGAATATATGTAATAGCTAAAAGAAAAAAACCAAATTATTTTACAGCTAGATTAATAGGAATATATTGTTTATTTTTAGCATTACTTATGTTTTCTCATATAAATTATATAGAAGATAATTCTATTTCTGGCAAAAAAATATTTACTGAAACTTATGAGAATATAACTATTTCATATGATACTGATTCTGAAATTAGAAATACAGGAGGAGGTATGATAGGCGCTACATCTTCTTGGATATTTGTATCCTTATTTGATGTTGAAGGAACAAATATAGTTTTAATAGTTATAGCAACATTTGGCTTTATAATGTTATTTGATATAACAATATTTGATTTACTTGGATACATAGCTTATCCATTTAAGAAAATATTCCAAAGAAAGGAAAAACAAAAAGATAAAGTTAATGTAGATGAATTGATTGATGAAGATGACAAAGTAGATTCTCGTGTTGTAATAACGAGTGTCGAAGACTTAGAACCTCATAAAGAAGAAGTTGGTAATATTGAACCTCAAGTACAAGTTTCAAATAATGAAGATTATAGTGGTGAATATGTTTTTCCTCCTGTTACGTTATTAGATCAAAATAAAAATAATAAAAAGGTTAACTCTACTGAATTTGTATCTTCTAATACTAAAATACTTGAACGTGTTTTTCAAGATTTTGGAATGAAAGCACAAGTTATAGAAGTACATGTAGGTCCGGCTGTAACTCAATATGAAATGGATTTAGAACGTGGAACTAAAGTTAATAAAGTATTAAGTATCTCAAGAGAAATAGCTTTAGCACTAGCTGCAAAAGAAGTAAGAATTGAAGCACCAATTCCAGGAAAAAATACAGTAGGAGTAGAAATACCTAATCAAACTATTGTACCGGTTACTATGAGAGAAATAATGGAATCAATTCCAAAGAAGTATGATGACTCTAAATTACTTGCTCCATTAGGAAGAGATATTATGGGAGAAGTAAAATATGTTGAAGTAAATAAAACACCACATATGTTAGTAGCGGGAGCAACTGGAAGTGGAAAAAGTGTATGTATTAATAACATTATAGTTTCTATTTTAATGCGTACTACCCCAGAAGAAGTTAAGTTAGTATTAGTAGATCCTAAAAAAGTAGAATTCAATGTTTATGAAAATATTCCTCATTTATTAACACCTGTAGTAACAGACCCTAAAAAAGCTAGTGCTGCATTACAAAAAATTGTTGTTGAAATGGATAATAGATATGAAACATTTAAGAATTCTGAAACGAAGAGTATTGGTACATACAATGAGTATGTATCAAAAAAATTAAAGAAGGATCCTAATTGTGGTCTTAAATTGATGCCATATATATTAGTAGTAATTGATGAACTTGCTGATTTGATGCTTGTTGCTGCTAAGGAAGTAGAAGAATCAATAATGAGAATAACTCAACTTGCAAGAGCTGCAGGAATACATTTAATAGTAGCTACTCAAAGGCCATCAGCAGATATAATAACGGGTATTATTAAAGCAAATATTCCAACACGTATATCTTTTGCTGTTTCTTCTTCAATTGATAGTAGAACAATACTTGATATGACAGGAGCCGAAAAATTACTTGGAAAAGGTGATATGTTATATAAACCAATGGACAATAATACTCCAACTAGAATACAAGGTAGTTTTGTATCAGATGATGAAATTAAGAGAGTTGTTGAATTTGTAAAACAAAGAACACATGGACCAAGTTATGATGCTAATTTTATGAATAGTGAATCAAATACATCAAATAATTCTTTAGGAAACACTGATAATAAGGAAAAAGATGTATTATATGATGAAATATTAAA